>JACMPS010000302.1 GCA_014377395.1 Chthonomonadaceae bacterium | reverse complement strand
TGCCCTCGCGATTAGCGGGGCCAACGTTCCAGACGCGCATCTGCTCGCGCTGACTTTAGATGCCATCGTCGTGGAACGACCCCACCCCACCGACCTCGCCCCCCAGCATCTCTGTTTGGGCAAGGGCTATGATAATCCCACCGGTGCGAAGCGCGTCCGCCAAAAGGTCAGGAGAATAGTTCGTTACCAGGAGAGGTTGCGGCTCTTGCAAATGCGGGCGATGTGATCTTCATTAACTCGGCGATTTGGCATTCCGGGGGCAGAAACGAAACGGACGGCTTGCGCCGGGGGGCATATCTTTATTACGGCTACTGGTGGCTAAAACGCTACGAAATGGAACGCGGACTGCCCTGGCAAGCCCTTGAAGGTGCTACCGAAAGCCGCCTTAAATTGCTGGGTCTGAAAATGCCGGAGGGCGATCTCCATATGTACAACCCGGATTTATAGAAATTGCAATTGGAGTGCCACATTAGCAAAAGTAAGGGTGCTTCACGCTCAGGGAATTTGCATTGTATCGCCGGTTTGCAGGAAGTATTGGTTTTCCTTGCCGACTTCGTTGAGGAGAAGATGCGAGTCAAGATCAATGTAATCGAAAAACCCGGTTCCACAAGCCAGTGAGAGTGAGTGAAAAATGCTGTAGCGAGTTTCGAGCATACAGCCGATCATCAGTTTTTTGTTGGCAGAGCGGGCAATCGCGGCAATCATGCCGACGCCGAGCAAACCGCTTTTATTGATTTTGCAATTGTACCCGGCTATTGGTGTGTCGCGGTAACGTTCCGCGTCTTGCGGAGTTTTCACGCTCTCGTCAGCAAAAATCGGAAGGGGTGACCTTTCTGCAACAGCAATCATTCCTGCGAAATCATCCGCGTGGACAGGTTGCTCCAATAGTTGAACCGCTACCCTCTCCTGCACAAGTCGTTCCGCAAACTCTACCGCTTCATCAACGGAAAAACCCTGATTGGCGTCAATCCGTAAGGTGGCTTCGGGAAACCGTTTTGACAATGCGAGAACACGCTGGATGTCCGCCACAAGTCCCTCACCCCCTACTTTCAACTTGAACGTGCGTATTCCCGATTCCCATGCCTTCGCCGCAAGCTCAAGCGAATTCTCGACAATCGGCAGGGTTAGATCACTCGTCACTTCCCGCTTTGCACCGCCCCAGAGTTCCAGAGGAGTCATGCCTAGCGAAGTTGCGTTTGCAGAAGCAAGTGCCATTTCTACGCCGCATCTCGCACTCGGACTATTTGGAAAACGGCGCATCAATTCAAGGGCAATCGCTTCTAAATCCGCCAGGTCTCTGCCGACCAGAACCTGAGTCATCGCCTTCACTTGCTCCGAAACTGTTTCGATAGTTTCGCCAGTGACGTATTGAACAGGGACACTTTCACCATAGCCGCAGAGGTTGGGAATGTCTGTTTCGAGGGTGATCGCAACCGCACGAGCAACAGAGGTTGCGCCCTGCGAAGTAACGAAAGGGCTGTGCAGGGGCGTCTCAAGAAGTTCAGCAATAATCCGTGTGATTTGGGGCATAGTTAGATAATCTTTTGGGGGGCGATAGAGATGCGAGTCCGGGGAATAAATTCCCCGGCTACAAAGGCGCGAAGTCCACCTTCGTGGACTCAATGCAAAAGCGACGGTACTGCTCTGTGTTTTAAGCGGAACTACGATTCGGGTGTCCGAAGGAAGTCCTGCGAACCGTTGAGCAGGAGTTTGTGATTGGATGTACCTGCAAACCGTTGAGCAGGAGTTTGTGATTGGGCGCGGGCGGCACGCCTCCTATCACGGAATTTATTCCTGCGGCAAGGACCCAGAATGCTCTCGATTTCAACGCAAGAAACATCGGGCTCCAGCTCAACACTTAATCCTCAACACTTGACACTTTTTTCCTATTTCGGCAGGTGCCATGCCTCGCCGCTCTGGAGCAAGTCTTGCGCGGCAGTGGGACCCCAGGAACCTGCGGCGTAGTTCGGGAAAATCGGACAGGAGAGGTCACGCCATGCGTCGAGAATGGGAGTGATCAAAGCCCACGCCGCTTCCACCTCATCGTTGCGGGCGAAAAGTGAGGCGTCTCCACGCATCGCGTCGAGAATGAGGCGCTGGTATGAGTCGCGGATAGGAGTATCGAACGAGGAACCGTACTTGAAATCAAGGCGCACGGGTTCCACACGCATTTCGGGGCCCGGCACTTTCGATCCGATTTCAAGCGACGCACCCTCGTCCGGCTGTATCCGAATCACAAGGCGATTTGGTTGTACGGTGTTGCAATCGAGTTTTGCAAAGAGGACATCGGGAACCGACTTAAACTGAATGAGAACTTCGGTGGCACGTTTCGGCATGCGCTTTCCGGCTTGCACATAGAGCGGGACGCCCGACCAACGCCAGTTGTCACAATGGAAATGGAACGCCGCATAGGTCTCGACATCCGACCCTTCTGCGACTCCCTCTTCCTCACGATAAGAAGCGGCTTTTTCGGTTTCACCCTCTTTCGCGGGGACTTCGCCCTTGCCATACTGACCGCGCACCGTGTATTTCGCGACATCATCAAGGCTGAAAGGGCGCAGAGATTTCAGCACTTTCACTTTTTCGTCACGCACCGCATCGGCGGAAAGAGCGACAGGCGGCTCCATTGCGATCAAAGTCAACACTTGCAAAGCATGGTTTTGCACCATATCACGGGTAATGCCCGACTGCTCGAAGTAGTTACCGCGTCCCTCCATGCCAAGCGTTTCCGCAACCGTAATCTGAATATGATTCACGTACTTATTGTTCCAGAGCGGCTCGAAAATCTGGTTTGCAAAGCGCAACACAAGGATATTTTGCACTGTCTCTTTTCCGAGATAGTGATCAA
Source organism: Chthonomonadaceae bacterium (assembly GCA_014377395.1). Lineage (GTDB taxonomy): Bacteria > Armatimonadota > Chthonomonadetes > Chthonomonadales > Chthonomonadaceae > JACMPS01. The sequence goes on along the minus strand of JACMPS010000302.1, from coordinate 1,081 downwards.
TGCGATAAATTTGCTTTTCCGTGAAATAGTTGGCGAGTGAGGCGTTGAGTTCGTGCGCCGTACCTAAATCCGTTCCAAATGGCTTTTCAACGATCAGACGTGACCAACTACTTTCCAATCCGGGTTCGTTGAGTCTTGCTTTGCCTAGATTTTCGATGATCTCCCCGAAATTGTCGGGCGGCGTAGCAATGTAGAAAAGGCGGTTTCCGGCGACTCCGTGTGAATTGTCGAGTTCTTTCAGGCGATCCGAAAGGCGATTATAGCCCCCCACGTCATCGAGATTGGAGCGATGATAGAAAACGCTCGCCGCAAATTTGTTCCACTCATCGCCTTCTGCGGGCAACTTCGGTGCAAATTCCTTGATTGCGGCTTGCAGGTCTTCCCGGAAACTTTCGTCGGTTTTGTCGCGTCGTGCAAAGGCGACGATCACAAACTTTTCGGGCAAAAGCCCTTGAAGTTGCAGATCGAAAAGCGCGGGAACGATCTTGCGGCGGGTGAGGTCGCCTGTTGCCCCAAACAGCACAAATGCACATGGCGGCAACACTTCGCGGCGGGTGTCCTGCTCTTCACAGGGATCAATCTTTTTTTCGTCTAACATGGTGTTATCTTCTCGCATGAGTGAAACAAGGACAATTTCAGAGTAAATCTGCGCTCAGTGGCATCAGGCTAGACCCAATTGAACTTTGATTGCCTGTTCGATGCGTTGCAAATCTGAGAGCATAAGATGCCCTTCCAGATGGCTCAGATTTTGCTTGCTCACTGTTGTGAGTTGGTCGGTCATTGCTTTACGCTGAACACCATTCAGAGTGACATAGGCTTCACTGGGGTAGAGCCTATCTGTATTGCTCGTCAGTGGAATCACTTGTAAACGGTTCATTACCTGATTGGATGCGTCATTACTGATGATGACAGCAGGGCGTTGCTTCTGGATTTCGCCACTGGCAGAGGGTCCAAAGCTTACCCACCAAACCTCACCGCGTTGCATCGGTTACGTTCTCAAGGGTGCCTTCAATCCATTCTGAGGCTTCGGCTTCGCGCTCTTCGTCTTTTGCCATTTCTCGATACGCCTCAATAAGATCGG
>JACMPS010000301.1 GCA_014377395.1 Chthonomonadaceae bacterium | reverse complement strand
TCTCCTCTCACCGGGAGTCGGGTTGGGCATCACGTTTATGGGAATGGTCTTACTTGGACTGTTTACGCCGATAGATAAACTAACCATTCCTGCGATACGAGCAAATTTAGAGACGCTTTTGCTTTCTGGTGATCCGCCGACACTGGCACAAGCACTTTGCGTTCTCTCTACGGGTGTGATCACCTCGGAGCAAGAAAAGCAATTGAAACTGAAGTTAGTTTCGGTCTTGCAAGGGATCAATCCGGAGTCTGTTCCCATACTGACGGATCGAGAGAAAGCCGTTTTTGATGCTTTATTGTTAAGCAGAAACTCAAATTTGGTCTTTGCCGCAAAAGCGGTTGCACCCTATTTTTCCCAGAAGGATGCGGCTCGTCGAGAATTACTCCGGGGCAGCCACAAGGGTCTGACACCGGAATTGCTACACCCCTCCCAGGAGATCAAGCCGGATGTGCGAGAATTGCTACATCCCAGTGACGAAAAAGACGAAGAGACGGAAGATAACTCAGATTAGTCTCTTTGGTTAAAACAGTTAGGACTAAATCATTCAGATTTTGCCCTTATGGAGAGGTAGTTTTGTTTGCCCCTTCACAGAAGTAACCAAAGCAAAAATACGCTCCGCCTATCGCTTCCGCCTTCTTCTTTTTTGCTCCTGTCGGTCATCACCGGGTTGATAAACCCGGTTCGACTCAGCGATCTGTGAAGGCAGGGCTTGTAGATGTCCCTCGGCGTCGCAATTGATGACAATCGTTCCGCTTAAATCTGTGCGATACAAGGCAATCTGAGTGGCTTGCAATGCCTGAATTGCCTCAGCATGGGGATGTCCGAAACTGTTCCCTGTCGCGCAGGAGATCGTTGCGATTTGTGGCTTTACCCTGCCTAAAAACTCGGCGTCAGTGCCGTTTCGAGACCCGTGATGTGCAATTTTCAGGAAGTCCGCCCTTATGTCCGCCCCCGACTCATAAAGTCTTGCCCTCTCCACCTCTTCCATATCTCCGGTGAACAGCAACCGCGTCTTCCCGAACACAAACCGAACGATGACCGAATCGTTATTGATGTAATTTTTGTCGCCTTCCTGGAAAAGTGGGTCTTGCGGTTGGAGAATCTCCATCGTCACGTCGTTATCAATCGGAACCGTCATCCCCTTTCGCGCCCGAACGAACTTGCCGCCGCCCGCTTTAATCGCTTTCAGCAGACGGGTTTGTGCGGGGGCATTGGTGACAAGTGCCGAGTCATAGACGGTATCGAAAGGCACCTCTTCCAAAAGTTTGCCCATGCCGCCGATATGGTCGTTATGCGGGTGACTGTCCACAATAAAATCCAGTTTGGAGACATGGTGTTCCCTCAAGATCGGCTCAATTTTGTCCTGCGAACCAGGCAAACCCGCATCAATTAGCACCGTTTTGCCGCTCGGCGTCTCAATGAGGGTGCTGTCTCCCTGCCCGATGTCCATGACCGTAATTTTCAGCGTTTTTCCGTTGAGGACAACATTTTGCCCTCCCGGTTGAGTTCTCATCTGTCCGGCAGGAGGCTTACCTACACCCGCTCCGCCCTCATCCGCTTTTTTGCCACACCCAAACCCGGCTAAAAGCGCAACTCCGATGCAACAGAACCGAAACCATGACTTCATTTTGACGACTTCCTCTCCGCAATTTCATTCAGGGTCTCATCATACCCAATTACCAGAGATTAGGTGATAGGGATTAGAGAAAGTATCCTCGTTAAAGATTAAGTGTTGAGATAAAGATTATCTTCTCTCCTGTTTGACTTTTCCTTCTTCTCTTCGCGCCTTTGTGTCTTTGCGTGAGGTCTCTCCTTGTCCGCCTCCTCCGCGTTCACAGCGGGAGACAGGCAAACGAGAAGTACAAAAAATTATTTTCGGCTTTCTTTTAGAGGGGGCAGGGCGGGGGCATACAAGGTGACCTCATCGGACTTTCCGCGTAACGGAAAATCGCCTATTCGCATGGCGGATTGTCTTGTATAGGCGACAGTCCGCATCAGTTCCTCTGTCACCAGAAATGGCTTTTGCAATTCGTTGCAGTAGCCCTGCACCCGCGAAACTGTGTTCAACACATCCCCATGAAAAACAATTTCACTCTTCAGATCGCCGACTTCGGTAGCGATCACGTTGCCACAGTGCGCCCCCGCCTTGAATTCCGGCACCACGCCGTAGCGTTTCAGATAAGTCCCGCTCTGCTTTTCAATCTCAAGTTGCATCAGCGCGAAAAACCGAATCGCGTTCTCTCCTGTAATCCCTTTTCTCATGCGCCAGGTAATCACGGCGGCATCTCCAATATAATGAGAGACCTCTCCCCGCGTTTCCAGAAGGGGAATTGTCAGGTCATTGAAGAAGTCGCGTAGCAATCCACTGAATTTGGCATCGCCGAGGGTTTCGGCAAGTCGGGTCGAGTCTTTGACATCAAGAAACAGAAAGAGTCGCTCTTCCTGTCGTGGCTCTCGGTATTTGCCGAGAAGCCAGTTCCGCATCACTCCCGCCCCCATTTTACGACTGATATTCAGCCAGAACGTCACAAACACAAGGGAAAGGGACGCATAGAGTATGCCTGACCTCAACTCACGGTTTGCTGTCTGTAAAGCATCCTTCAGATTTTTCAGACTGAACGGATTGACGCCATAGCGTGCGGCTTGTAAAAAGACAAGACCTCCGAACAACGAAACGCTCGCGACAAGAGCATAGCAGATCGCAACACAGAGGACATTGAGGAGAAACGGAAAACGGCGGAAATAAATAAAGATCGAACGGTTGCAAAGAGTAATTCCGAGACCGAGAGGAATCCCGAACAATGCCGCCGTTGCAAACGCATAAAGTGAGAAGAGGGAGCCACTACTTTCATCAGCCCCGCCCGTCAGTGCGAAGAACGCATAAGCCATGACCAGCCCCGTAAAGGCGGAACGAAAGTAGTCCTTGCCGATTTGCTTTTGAGATACGTTCAGAATAGCAAAGTCTCCAGTCCGATCTTCAACCCCGTCCACTCGCGCACATGGCGCACGGCAAGCACGACACCCGGCATAAACGAACGCCGATCCAGCGAGTCGTGCCGAATCGTGAGGGTCTGCCCTAACCCACCGAAAATGACCTCCTGATGCGCGACATAGCCGGGAAGTCGAACACTGTGAATCGGGATGCCGTTGTAGTCCGCCCCTCTTGCGCCGGGAAGTTTTTCGATGAGGTTTTCGGTGACGGCAGAAGCGGATTTGCCTTCCCGTGCTTCGGCGATTCGTTGTGCAGTTAGCAGGGCGGTCCCGGAAGGCGAGTCCAGTTTTTTCTCATGATGAAATTCAATGATTTCGACATCGGGGAAATGTTTAGCGGCTGTTTGTGCGAATTGCATCATCAGCACCGCACCAATTGCAAAATTCGGAGCGACAAACGCACCGATCCCCTTTTCCTTTGCCGCCGCATCTATTTCGGCTAAGTCGCTCTGTGAAAGCCCTGTTGCTCCGATCACCGGAGACACGCCGCAAGAGATCGAAGAGAGGGCGTTCGCTTTTACTACGGCGGGTAACGAAAAATCCACCACGACTTCGGCATGACTTTCCCCTAAAACTGCCACCAGATCGCTTTGCACAAGCACTCCGAGCGCGCCCACTCCCGCCAGCGTTCCCGCATCCTCCCCATTCAGCGCAACGTCAATTGCGCCCACAGGCGTCATTCCCTCCGCCTCCACGATAGCCTTTACCACCTCACGCCCCATGCGCCCTGCCGCTCCACAAATCGCTACCTGAATCAAATTTGTTTTTCCTTTTCGCTCGCTTACTCTGCCGTCTCTGCCCTAATTATTACCCAGAACCGTCGGAAAGTGCTCACCACGCAAAATCTCGCCTGGTAAAACGGAGATATTATGCTCCACAAGATGAGGTTTTCCTTCGGGAACGTAGCGCGTATGCCCCGGCATATAGTGGACGGCAATCGCAGGACGGCCTCTGTCGGAGCGATTGACCGGGGAACCGTGCCAGGTCAGGCAATGATGAAACAAAACGTGTCCCTTTTTCACTTCGCAGGGGACTTTTGCGGGCAGATGTCCGCCGGGAACAAGGCTAAGGTCGGGCGTGGGCGTAAACGTCTCATCGGATTCGATAGACCCGTTTTTGTAGGCTCCCCAGAGGTGCGAACCAGGAATCATCCACATACATCCGTTTTCAATGGTGGCATCGTCCAGGGCAACCCAGGCACTCACGAGATCGGCGGGCTGAATCACGGGCCAGTAAGGGTGATCCTGGTGCCAGGTCGTGGCTCCCCCCTGATGCGGCGGCTTATATTGAACCTGATCGTGCCACACTCGCACGGTATCAGTTTTCATCAAGGACGCAACCGCCTCAACGATTAGAGGCTGTGCCAGATGCTGCCGAAAAAGCGAGTCCGCCTTAAAAATGTTGACAATCTGAATCACGCGGGTCGTGCCGTCACTCCACCCTCCGACATTTTCCGCTTTGCCCTCACCCTGCCCCTCTGCAACGGCGAACATTCTTTCGCTCAGGGCATCGGCTTCCTCGGAAGAATAGACCTGCCCCCCGGCAACAAATCCGTCCCGATGGAATTGCGTAATTTTCGTTCTGTCCAGTAACATAGGTATTGAATCTCCTTTTCGCCGACATATTAACCTGTAGAATACAGGTAGGGTAGAAAGCAAAAGTCTACCCCGTTTTACAAAAACGAGGTAGACTGAATACGGAAAATAATGAGGGGTTTCCGGCGAATTTCGGAAAAGGTATTTTTAGAGAATTTTTGTGGTACAACTCATTTCGGCACTAAACCAAAGTTAACAAAAAGTTAACAGTAGGTATGTCCGGCTTCTTCCATGCGGCGGATATTATGGAGCCCGTGACGCAAAATGGAACGTGCCGTCGAAACCTGAATTTGGAGGCGTTCGGCGATCTCCTCAAAGGATTGCGCTTCGTAATAGCGCCAGACGACCACCTGCCTCTGCCGCGAGGAAAGATGCGAAAATGCCTGCGGCAATCCCTGTTTGAGTCCCTGAAACATCAGTGCGTCGTTCCACAGTTCCGAAGGATCGAAATGAGGACGGATCGAATCACCGTGATCGGGTTCCAGCAAAACCTCTCGTTTTTGTCATCGCCACTGATGCCGCGCAAACGTATAAACCGAGGAAGTGAGTTGTCTGACGAGATAGGGCTTTAGCGGAATTCCCCGCTCCGGGTTGTAGGCGTCCAGAAGTGCACAAAAACGGCAGTAGATTTCGCCGGGGAGTTCTTCCCGCAATCCCGGTTCCGTGCTATATATACGAATGGGTTTACGTACCAGCGGTTCAAATTCGGAAAAGAGGACGTCGCGCTCACAGTCTTCCCGGTGAACGGAGTTTCGGCGTTTGTTCATCGAAAGTTTTGCCTCCCTCATGTCGAGGATCGGAAATTCAGTGACGGACTTGCGATGTCTTAAAATACGATAGTTTTTTCCCCAGTCTAGCATCGGCAGATTCTCCTGCCCGTTCAGGTAATACTCTATTCTGTCGGTAGTGCTCGTGAAGATTTAGAGGTGAATAATTGTTAGTGAAGCACTGGCTGTCATTATTCATCATTGGCTCTTGAGTTAGCAAGGGACGCTTGCCCCAGATCGCCGAATCCAGGCGGGACTTTAGACCATGTGGAACGCTTCTCTTCTCTATCTTGCCCTTTACCGGGTATCTTTGAGAAACTTTCTAATAAGTCGGTCAGTTTTGCCGTTCGAAAGGTAGCCGATACTCTCATGTCCACTTTATCCGTCACAGTGCCACAAAACAGCCTTATTCCCTACAATATTTTGATTGCGGATGATACTCTGTTACTTCGGAGTCTGCTGGTGGCTCAACTGACGCAAGAGGAAGATTTGCAGGTGGTGGGAGAGGCGGGCGATGGACGCGAAGCCGTAGAAATGGCAATACGATTGCGCCCCGACTTGATTTTGATGGACCTCGATATGCCTCACCTGAACGGGATTCAAGCCACCGAGCGTATCCTCGCCCGTTTGCCCCACATCAAAATTGTCATGCTTACGGCGCATGAGGGTCTGGCACGAATTGGGAAACTCGTGGGAGCCTCTGACTGTCTTGAAAAAAATTGTTCACCCCAGGAACTTCTCGGTGTCATCCGAAGGGCAAGACTGAAAGCACATACGCCGCCCTCTCCCTCTCATTCCTCCAACATCGCTCACTATGAGGAGATGCTGGAACGGATTGCATTGCGGGCTTCCCTGACGGAGCGTGAACAACGCACTCTTCGGAAAGCAATCCAAACGGAACTGACAGTAGAGCAAATCGCAAACGCACTCACTCTGGAAAGTGGGCAAGACTGTACGATTTCTTCGGTGAAACACTCATTGGATCGTGTGCTGACGAAGTTACGAATCGAGCCGCGTACCAGGGCTTCCCTTGTGCGCTACGTGCTGGAGTTCGAGCAGAAACAGCCGACTGAAGAATGAGAATTGAAACACCCGCTTGGAGCCGGAAGAGGTTCGACTGATTCCTGCTTTTAAGGAAATGGCTTATGAAAGTCAATTCTACTCTTCGCAATCAGAATTTGCCCATGAGGAAAGAGTGTCCTTGGCGAGCATAACACAAAACGAAAGAATATCGCTTGCAGACCCGGCACCTTCCTCCAGGGAAGAACAACCGGGAGTAGCCCCTCTGGAAACAATCGGGAGTACCCCCGTCTTTCCCGACGTTTTGTTACGCCTGAACGCAGAGCACAATCTGAGCGAATTGCCTTCCCCACTGAACCTCTGGCTCACTCGACCCGAAACACTGCAACGCTGGCAAAGAGCAATGGAGCAGGTGACTCGTTGCCGGATGCCCGTTCGCCTCGAATTCGTTCACACAGGTCAAAACCGGAATCAGATTTTCCAGACGATTTTCACCTTTGATCCCACAGAAGAACAGCCCTCACAGATTTTGACGGTCACACGAGACATCACCTCTTTGATTGTGCCGCGCCCTCTTGAGACGGAGGTTCCCGGCAGGAAAACAGACGTAAATGAAAAATCGGAAACCGTTGCCTCCCTGCTTTTGATTGATTTAAGCCATGAGTTGCGATCCCCTCTGAACGGAATCCTCGCTTCGGGGGAATCGCTTTTGCGATCCGAACTGACTTCGGTTCAGCAACGCAGGGTCGCTTTGATTCAACAGTCCGCTCGCTCGCTTTTAATGATTGCGGAGAACGTTCTTGATATTGCACAAATGGACGAAGGCAAAATGCAGTTGGCGGAAAGCCCGCTCTCTCTTTCAGCACTGGCGGAAGAGGTGATCGAAGTTTTACGGTCTGCGGCAACGGAGAAGGGATTGAGACTCCGCCTTGCCCTCGAAGCGGGTTTGCCAACGGACACGCACGGTGACGCAGGACGTATCCGGCAAATTTTGATCAATCTCACCGATAATGCGATCAAATACACCGAAGTCGGAGAGGTTGTTTTGCGCGTGGAACTCACTCGCCTGAGCGATGTCCGCGCAACGATCACCTTTTCCGTCGAGGACACCGGCATTGGGATCGCACCGTCTCGGCTTGCCTCAATGTTCGAGCGATTCGAGCGCAATTCCGATCTGAGGGGTCGCCGGGGAGTAGGGCTAGGGCTTGCGATCAGTCGAGAACTGGCACAACGGATGCGGGGCAATCTGATGGTCTCCAGTGTGCCGGGTCATGGATCGGATTTTCGGTTGGTGTTGCCACTCAAGCGCATCCCGCCCCCTCTTCTGCCCTCTTCCTCTGTTCCTCCCTCTGTGAAAGATGGGGAGTCGCCAGTAGCGGTTCGCCTGACAATCACAGAATCCGTAGACAATACGGACGACGTTTTACCGCTTGCCGTAGTACTCGATGATGATCCAGTCAGTCGGGAAGTGCTTGGGGAACTGTTGGCGCGTGTCGGCTACCGTCCTCTTGTCGCGGCAGACCTTGAGGAACTCGGAACAAAACTCGGCGAGGCTATCCCCGAAGTTTTCTTTGTGGATTATCGGCTTGAGACCGAAACCGCCCCTGAGATCATGCGTCGGTTACGGGAAAGCAACGCACTTCTGGAGAAGGTTCCCGTCGTCATTGTTTCCGCACATCGCGAAAGCGAGATAGAGGCATTGACCACCTCGGAAGAATTTTTTGCGGTACTGGAAAAGCCTGTTTCTGGAGCGAGATTGCGAAAGATTCAAGAGGCACTGAACATTTCACCGACTTCTGCCGATACTCTTTCGGTGCTGGACTCTGAGGCGTTACTGGAAAAAGTCGCGGGAAATAGAAGTGTGCTGGCGAGGCTGGCGCGTATTTTCCTGCAAGAATACCCCCCTGTTTTCGGGGCAATCGAGAAGGCGGTCTCAACAGGAGACCTTTCCACTCTGGTACGGAAAGCCCACCAGTTGCGAGGCATGACAATGGCTGTCAATGCAGAAGCCAGCACTTATAAAATTAAGATATTGGAAGACAATGCTCAAACACAGACATCTGAGATTCTTTCCCTCCGCGTTGTGGAAGTACGGGCGGAGTTGGAACGTCTCGAAATGCGCCTCCGCGCTCTTGCACCGTAGGCAAAGGCTAGGGATCAAACGAAATTTTTGCTCCCTCCCCTTGCATAAGGGGAGGATTGGGGTGGGGTTTGTCAACGTTTGATAGGGACGATCAAATGATTGATCAATGATTTTGATCATGCCAACGGTCTGGTTTATCCCTGCGCTAAGCACCTTTGGTGAAGGCGTCCTTCGGACGCGGTACGGGGGACATCGGTAAATTCCAATCCCCTTCCCATGCATATTGTAGCAGAATCGGGCATTTTACGATAGAGGGTTACACGTAGAGACACAGAGTAAAGCAAGAAACAAAGGAGGGGGAAATCTCCTTCTCAACACTTAATGCTCGACACTTAACACTTTCCTTTCATACACATACGGAGTAGAAGTAAGTCAATGGCACGATTAGGACTGGTAACGGGCGGAGCGGGCTTTATTGGAAGCCATGTAGTCAAGGCACTGCTTCGCGAGGGCTGGCGTGTGCGTGTGCTGGACGACCTCACCTCCGGGTTCACTAAAAATCTTCCACAAAGCGAGAGCCTAGATTTTATTCAGGGCGATATACGGGACGCCGAAACCTGCCGACGCGCCTGTGAGGGTGTTGACTGTGTGTTTCATCTGGCGGCAATTGCTTCGGTGATCGGCTCGATTGAAAACGCTGTTTTCACTAACGAAGTCAATGTTGGCGGGACGCTTACTCTTCTGGTCGCGGCGAAAGACGCCGGAGTTCGCCGGTTTGTCTTTTCATCTTCGGCTTCCGTTTATGGAGATGCGGAGGTAGTGCCGACAGACGAGACTCAGCCGCTTTGCCCTCAGTCCCCGTATGCGTCCGGCAAAGCGTGTGGAGAGTTTTACGGCAACAACTTTGCGGAGATTTTCGGGATTGAGTTTGTTACCCTCCGTTATTTCAACGTTTTTGGACCCTATCAAAATCTTAACTCCGGTTATGCCGCCGTAATCCCCCTTTTTGTGAAAGCCGCCTTG
>JACMPS010000300.1 GCA_014377395.1 Chthonomonadaceae bacterium | reverse complement strand
CCCCAAAAGGACGGCAGGCTTCCAACGTCGCCCCCGTAAGTTAGCAGGAAATTGCGATTACAACCCTTCATACAAACGAAAAGACGCACCTGAAGCCCTCTCAGGTGCGTCTTTTCGACGGTCGCTCTTATTTTGCTTTGCCTTCCGCGTAGAAGAGTAAGCATGCCAATCCTGTTACTCCCCTTATGGATTTATCTTGCCCCTTAGCGAAAGTCAAAAGCGTTTCCTTGAGTAAGCCCGGAGAATGAATTCTCCGGCTACAAAAGCGCCCCAATCACAAACTCTTGCTCAACGGTTCGCAGGCACATCCAATCACAAACTCCTGCTCAACGGTTCACAGGCACATCCAATCACAAACTCCTGCTCAACGGTCCACAGGACTTCCACCTGCGTGGACTCAAGGCAAACGCAATGACGATAAGGTACCTTCTAACCCCTAAAGACCTTTTGTTCTCGCCCTTGCTACGAGTGAGGTGTCCGAAGGACATGGGGAGGAAGCGGAGGGGATTAAAACTTGTCATCTCCCGGCGGAATAAATTCGCCGATAGTTCCGAAGGCAGAGTGCCATCAGGCTTTTATCTCTATCAAACCCTACATACTGAAGCGGCGCACAAAAACGGGGAGGTCTTTGAGGTCACGCAATATCGCAAGAGCGTCAGGGTCATCCGGGTAGACATCCACTTTTGAGAGTTTTGTCTGAACTGTTCTCGCCCCTGTTTCTCGCGCCCAATTCAGCGTTTCCGGGTGATCGTCCAGCACCAGTGCTTTTTCAGGGAGAACGCCCGATGCCTCGAAGATTCGCTTATAGAATTCAGGTCCCTCTTTCGCACAATCCACGAGATCAGGTCCGAATTTGCTCTCCGTAAAACTTTCGATCCCCGCCCCGATCAATGCCGCCAGCAGAAACTCAGAGTCATTTGCGGAAGCGAGTTGCACCCGCACCCCTTCCCGAAACAGGGTTTCCAATGCCTCATACGCTCCCGGATAGGTGGCATTGCAGGAGGTGAGCGCGGAAAACTGGTAGTCGGTGGCAACCTCAAGCGGGTTGTCCGGCATAGCGGCACCCACTTCCGCAAAAACCTCGGTTACAAAGCCGACGCGCATCCGCTCCAGCCACGCCCGATACCCTGCAAGCGGGTTGCCGACAAAAACGCTCTCATAATCCTTTTGCACTTTCAGAAGTTGAGTGGCGCAGGCTCGTTGCCATGCTTCCGCCGATCCGCCATGTCCCTCCACGAGAAGGGCACTCAGTTCGGTCACATACTGTTGATGCAGTTCGGATTGCTCGGAAAGTGTGTTGTCGAAATCTAGAAAGAGAAACGTCATGGGGAAAGTAGACCGCCTGTCTCGAAAAGTTGAATGAGGTTGCCCTCGGTGTCGCGCAATGAGGCAAACGTAACGCCGCCCTCAGTCGTGGGCGCGAGAAAAAACGCCGCGCCACGTTCGGTGAGTTCGTGGAAAGCCGCGTGGACATCGGGGATGAAAAGGGTGAGCATGACCGCGTTAAGGCTAAGGTTGAGTTCGGGCAGTGGTTCCGGCGAAAGTTGCAACCCGACACCCTCCGCAAAAAGCACAAGGTCTTCCTGCTCTTCCTGCACGGTAAAGCCGAGAACGTCGCGGTAAAACTTCAAGGCGCGTTCGATGTCGTTAACGAGGGTCATCACCGTGACCGATTGAATTTGCATAAACCGCTTTCCAATCTTCTTACACAGAAGAGAATACAAAAAAATTTATCCACAGATTAACACAGAGATAGGGATTAAAAGACAAGATGCAAAATAGAAGATCCAACTCAACACTTAACCCTTAACACTTCCCTTAATCTTGTAACGGAAATAACATTCTCCCTCGTCATGGTAGAGCGAAACGAGCGTGAGCGGGGCGAATTGTCCCGGTGGAAATCCCTGCCCGTCAACAACGGTAGGAAGGTGTGCGCCGCCTTTGAGTTTGGGGGTCAGGCTTAAAAAGAGTTCGTCCACAAGTCCTGCGCGGAGGAGTTCGTCATTGAGTGCCGCGCCGCCCTCACACAGCAAATGCCGCAAGCCGAGGGTTTGGCGAATTGTTTTCAGGGCTTCGGTGAGGTCTACGCCTCCCTTTCCGGTCTGAATGAGTGTTGCGTGGAGAGCAAGTTTCTGTCGCGTTTCCTCCGGCAAATCTTTGGGGGCGAGAATGTACACTCGGTCGGGTGCATCCGTGAAAAAGCGGTTTTCTAGAGGTAAGTCGCCTGTTCTTGTGACGACAAAACGAGGCGTCTGGGGAGGATAAACCACCTGACTTGCCCGCAGGGTAGCCCCCCCGATCATCGCTGCATCGCAAACCTTTTGCAACCGCCGAAACAAGAGTTGATCCGTCGCTTCCCCTACCCCAACCGCACTGCCTCCTGGCTCCCCAATCACGATTTTACCGTCCGCCGTCGAAACGAGGTTCAGGAAAATATAGGGGCGATCCTCCGGTGCGTCGGGGAAAACAACCTTTGTATAAAGTTCTTGCGGGTCGTCAACGTCGGGCTGTACGTCAATCAATCTCTGGAGCATGGATTCACCTGTTTCATTTTGCTTGGATTGAGTTTACCCGCAATGATCGGAGATTGTGCTGTTAAGGAGAGAAGACAAAGCAAAAGGGGTGAACAGCACTTTGCTGTTCAATGATTGGCTCAGGCGTTGAAAATGGCTTCGGTGGAGACCGCCAGGTCAGGGAAGGTAAGAGATTGAACGGTCTCGCCTCTCGCGTAAATCCGAACTGACTCCGCCCCATCTTGAGACAGACGCAACACTTCGACGGTCTGCGTGTCCGGCATGACCTTCCAACATTCCTTAGCCTCGATTTTGCAGTAGTCTTCTATTTTGGCATTGAAGCGTCGTGCCGTTTCACTACAGGAGACGATCTCGACAACGAGTTCCGGTGCGGCGGTTAAGGGAGCCGGGTCATCGGATGCAGGGTTTAGAGCGATGCGTTCTTTGCTAACAAAAAAGACATCCGGCTGACAGGTTCTTAACGGAACACGGCTGATCAAAACGTCACGCGGAGAAAGAGTCATCTTTCCAAGTCCGCTTTGTGTCCCAAATTCTTGAAGAGCCACAGCGATCTTAAAGAGAATCTCCTGATGAGTGTCAGTGACGCCGGGCATAAGAATTTTTTCTCCGTTAAGAATGTCATAACGCCGATTGTCGGTTTCTTCCGCCATGTAAGTTTTATAGGTCAGGCTTCTGGGTGGGGCGGCGGTATCCGTCGTCATTGTGGTACTCATGGTATTGCTCCTATCTAACTGCACTCTGCCGTTTTCCTTGCTATTGTACCCTGTGTGTGAAATGGAAAACGTACCTCTTTCGGGCGTACCGGATTTAAGAAAAGGTGTGAACAGCGAGTCGCCGTTCACACCTTTCTCCATCGTCACTACCTTTACCCTTTGCCTTATTTCTTGGGAATGGGGCGAGCCGTTACCGGAGGTACAGGCATCGGATTGGTCAGGTTTTGCGTTGCCCGTAGCGTTGTCAGGTCGGCGTCCGTCATGTTATCGGTGATCGCAGGGCGGGAGAGAGCGGGGCGATTGTTTCCGTTGTTGCCATTCTGATTGTAGTTTTGGTTGCTCTGGTTTACGACTTGCGCCGCCATCAGGGTTTGTACCACCCGCATCACATCATCGGAACCGGAGGCGGCGGCGGATTGTCCGCCGTTCCCCGTAGAACCGAAGTTGACGAACTGCCCGTTTCCAAGGGCCGTCGCAACTTCGCGGGTGAGAGCCGGAGCCATTTCAAGCCGTCTCAGGTCGAGGTAAGCCTGTCCTGCTTCGGCGAGGGATTGTGCCTTCAATCGGATTGCCTCCGCTTCCGCCTGAGCCACCGCCACAATACGAACCGCCTGTGCGCGTCCTTCCGCTTCCTGCTGAATGACATTTTGCTCGGCATCGGCACGGGCTTGCGTGATCTGATTTGCTGCGAGTTCCGCTTCTCTTTGCTGGCGCACCGCCGCCTGTTTCTCGGCTTCGGCACGGGCGATATTTGCGCCATTGGAGGCTACCTGCATATTAAGGTTTCGCTCTTGATCGTTGACTTTTTGCGCCGCTTCGAGTTGTGCGATTCTTGACCGTTGCTCTTCTTGCGCCTGAACTACGTCGGCAGAGGCTTTTGCTCGTGCCGCCGACTCACGGCGTCTTGCGTCGGCAACTTCGGAGAGAACCGCCCGAATGTTCAGCGAGTTAAACGACAATCCGAGATCGAGCAATTCACGCGAGCACGCATCCTTGATAATGATCGCGAGTTCATCGTCATCTTCCTGCCGGGAACGGTTGATCGCCTGCACCTGCTGAACGGTCAGGGCTTGTGTCGGGTCATTTTGTACGGCAAGTGCTTGAACGACACTTTGTGGTGCTCCCGCTCTTGCGTTAAAGAGTTGATCATGCTTCAGAAGGTTGACGGCACGTCTTCCCGCCGAAGAAAGAACATCGGTGAGAATCCCCAACTGCTCCGCTTCAGTTTTAGAGAAGAACTTGTTTGCGGCGGTTTGCACCATCGCCTCGGTCTCACCCACGGAGACGATTGCAGAGGCTTTCACCGTGACCTTCACCGGGTTCGGCTTGCCATTCGCATCGAGATCGGCGGTCTGATCCGTGATGTCGATGTCCACATTGATCGCAGAAGACGAGATCACGTTACTGACTGTCAGCAACGGAATGACCCATGCCTTTCGCGGTCCTCGATAAATTCTAATGCTTCCATTCGACCAACTCACCAGTCGAATTTCGCCCGCTTCGACGTTGCGGTAAAAAGCGTTGACAACCAGCGGGAGCATAATAAACAGCCCCAGCAGAGACCCTGCTACAATTAACAATGCTTCCATCATTTACCTTCTTTTTTCGCTCGGTCACGTCTTCCGTTCTGTTTACGCTTTTGCGTATGACGGAAGAAAAATGAGGGCTATCGCAACGACACGGTGACACGTTCGTGCGCCTCGTCTACGGTTTCGATCTGGAGCGTTTCGCCGACCTTCACCGGAAAATTTCGTTGATCGTCTTTCAGTTCGGCACGTAATTGAATGAGACGCCCATCATGTTCGACGGAAATCATTCCACGTCCGTTTCGGAATTCCGTAATCGCTCTGGCTTCGGAGAGAGTGACGGATTCTAAGGGGGCGCAGGCGTCACCCGCAAACGTCAGCATCCAGTTCCAGAGCGGAGTGAGGGCAAGCCGTTCGACGAGAAGCGCGGGAATAATTGCGGCGATGAGAGACGCAATCGGGGAGAACTTTGCGATTTGCTCAAAGCCGTATCCAAACGCACCGAGCGTAGTGAGCAAACTGAAAATCACGCGGGGATTCGGGATAAACCGGGACCAGGTTCTGCCCCCCGCTTTTCCGCCGATTTTGCCGGAAATCTTGCCGCCAGAACGCAATGCGCCCGCTTTCGCGCCGCCAAGTTTCGCTCCGGCAGACCCCAACATATGCGCGACATCATGCCCCCCGTCCCCAATATGGGAGACGTGGCTACCTGTGGCATGACCGACGCCTCCGTTTGCATGAAACAGCCCCGGCAACGCCATCAAAGTCATGCCCGCAAGCCCAGTAATCAACAGAATGAGAAAAACCGACATTGGCAACACTCTCTTTCTCGCACTACTTTCTTCTACGAATCTCGTGGGGAGTATAGCACAGGCAGAGGGCTCTCTATACCCAAATAGACCCAACCCGAAATTCTTCCTGTTGTGGAGTTCTTCCTTTCGCAAAACGGTGAGGGAGGGAGGAGATATAATAAGGAAGAGAGAAAAAAGCCATGACGGGTTTATTAAATCGAATCACAATCAATCCAAAACAATGTGGAGGACGCCCCTGTATTTGCGGAATGCGGATTCGGGTCGTGGATGTGCTTGATTTGTATGCGGTAGGGCTTACTGCCGAGCAAATTCTTGACGAAATGCCCGATTTAGAAAAAGAGGACCTCCAGGCTGCCTTGCTTTATGCGTCACGCCAGTTGGACTATCCGGTATTCGTCGCATGATTCTCTGGATTGATGCACAACTCTCTCCGTCCATTGCACTCTGGATACGTCAGAACTTCTCCGTTGACGCGGTTTCCTGGCGATAAATCGGATTGCGCGATGCAGAAGATGAAGAAATTTTCAATGCCGTAAAGAGCGCAGGAGCAGTTATCCTGACCAAAGATTCTGACTTCCTGTCTTTGCTGACCAAATCGGGCGCACCTCCGCAAATTCTGTGGCTGACCTGCGGCAATACTTTCAATGTTCGCCTTAAGGAGATTTTGCTGATTGCATTGTCGGATGCGATCAGCCTCCTGAAAACGGGTGAGCCCTTAATTGAAATCCGAGATGCGACATGAACCAAACCCTTATCGTCCGTCCTGTACAAATTGAGGACGCACTCGATCTACAAGTTAACTGTTTCAGCAGAAACACGGCAAACCAAATTTCGCCGCGTCTGGCGATCATTGAGCATCCTCAGTAGCGAGTGCCTGTGAGTACTCCGTCATACCCTCTTCCGCCAGGTTTCGATCTTCTTCAACAAACTCAGAATAAAGCGTTGCAAGATCAATCTCTTCCGGAAATAGACGATTTAACGAGCGCAACTGATAACGCAGAAAATCCAGATAATCAGCAACTTTACGAAGTGTTGCATCATCGAAATTGCTGAGTCGGTGGACGACCGCTTCCTTGATTGACATGAAAATTTCCCTAATAGTTAGTTAAGTGAAGTTTTATCCGTTGCAAAAAGCGGCTAAACTAAGGGATGAAAAACTCTACCCCACTTACTCTGACGCTTGACCAACGTCAAGAACTCGAACGCCTGATCCATGCGGGAACACACGCCGCCCGAAAGCAAACCCGTGCGCGCATCCT
>JACMPS010000299.1 GCA_014377395.1 Chthonomonadaceae bacterium | reverse complement strand
GCGGCTCTGGCATAAGATAAATTTGTTTCCACGAAAAGGAGCAAGCCCCGATGTCGGAAGATGTATCGCAAGAAGTGGAAGCCCTTTTTAAGCAGATGCTCGCCGCAGGTGAATTAGAGAGAGAGGATTGGTACGACTTTGGAGGGAAGCTTCATCAGATCGGGCGTCCTGCTCTTTCACGCGCCCTCGAACTTGCCCACGATCCTAACCCGGAAGTGAGAGAGCGCAGTGCATTTGTGCTTGGTCAGTTGACTGATCATGAGGTGAGCAGACAGAGCAAGGTGCAGGATGGAATCCCCACACTTCTCTCGCTTCTCGAACACGACCCAGAATTGGAAGTAAGATTGATGGCGGCAAACGCCTTGTCGCATCTTAGTTCACACGAAGCCATTCCATTGGTGATTCCGCTTATTGACAACCCGGACTCCGATGCTCGCTACGCGGCGGTATTTGCTTTATTTTGTTTCGGGGATGAAAGCCAGTGGAAACTTTATCCACATCTCAAGCCAATGGCGCAGGAGGGCTTGTTGCGCCTCACCCATGATAGCGATGACAAAACACGGGACTATGCAACCTGCGCCCTTCATAACTCGAGGCATGACACACCGGAGGTTCACGCTCGATTTTGGGAATTGCTGGATGACCCTGACGGTAACGTATGCGGCGAGGCAGCAAGAGGATTGGCGAAAGCCGGGGACAAATTGCTGGCTCCACGCCTTGCCCAACTTTTGGAGGAGAACTATGACCTGCATTATCTTTATGATGCGGCGGAAATCCTCGGTGATCCGGCTTTGTTGCCCGCTATTAAAGAGACGGCGGAAAAATGGAAAGCGGACTGTCCGGATAGATACCAAATTTCTACAGTAGAGAGCGCGATTGAGGTTCTGGAGAAAGCGAACGGCTAAATCCCTGTCCGCAGGACTATCGGCGTAGCCGCCCTCGGCGAATTTATTCCGCCGTCTTGATGAAAGGGGAGGGTTAGGGTTCGTCAACGGTATTGATAGATTTCAACGGTCTAGTTTATCCTTGCGCTAAGCACCTTCGGTGAAGGCGTCCTGCCCGACA
Organism: Chthonomonadaceae bacterium; assembly: GCA_014377395.1. Lineage (GTDB taxonomy): Bacteria > Armatimonadota > Chthonomonadetes > Chthonomonadales > Chthonomonadaceae > JACMPS01. The sequence continues at coordinate 4,178 of JACMPS010000299.1, read as the reverse complement.
CAATGCGGGGAGAGAAAATAAATTTTAACTCCCTCCTAATCTCTCAGCAAAATCTCAGGCGGAACTCAGAGAATTCTAAAGGTAGTCCTGTACACTCTTTCTAAGTTTGCACAATGCAGGCAAAGCAAGACCAAAAAACAAGGCGGCGGAACTGCAAAAGAAAAAACCTATGATTGCGAAATGTGCGGCACTTTTTATGGGAGCGGTTTTTGTCTGTGGCACGGGACTTCTCGCGGCTCACGCGCAAAAAGAAAAAGTGCCTGTTTTCAGTCACTCAACTCAGATCACTCATCCCTACTTTCCCCTTTCAAGCCTTCAGAATGATCTTTACAGGGGCAAAGAGGCAGGGAAAGCGGTGCGAGTCACTAACAAACGTGTGGCTACGAAAAAGACATTTATGGTAGGCGGAAAGAAAGTCGTGCCGCTGGCGTTTGAGTTTCGTGAGTTTGTGGAGGGAGAACTCAAGGAGGTTGCGATTGATTATTTCGCACAGGACGACGCAGGAAACGTTTACTATCTCGGTGAGGAAGTCGCCAACTACGCAAACGGCAAAGTGGTAGGGCATGAAGGTGCGTGGCTTTATGGCAAGGGAAAAGCGGCTCTCGGCGTAATGCTACCTGCAAACCTGAAAGTAGGCGGCAAGTATCAACCGGGAAACGTACCGGGCGTGACAACGGAGGACGATGAAGTCATCTCTACCACCGAAACCGTGACTATCCCCTTTGGAACCTACAAAAACTGCGTCAAAGTGAGAGAAAAATTGTCCGACGGGACTGTCGAATACAAGGTTTATGCAAAAGATGTCGGTCTGGTCGTGGACAACACGGTTCGACTTGTTTCGAGGAAAACGCGCAAATAGTGCGCCGTTTTCGTTCTGCCGGAAAGGATTTCGCCCTTTCCGGCAGAGAGCCCTTGTTGAGATTTAGGAAAGGCAAAATGAGTGAATGTACTCATTGTGGAAGACGACGCGAGTGTCGCCCGGTTTCTGAAGCAGGCAATGGAAGAGGCGGGCTACCTCGCGCAACTGATTGGAGACGGACAACGCGCCCTTGATATGGCAACGTCTCGCCCCTACGACTTGATTTTGCTGGACGTGATGTTGCCTCACCTCGACGGCTTCGAGGTGTGCCGCCGTCTGCGTGATTTGCGTATTGCAACCCCGGTTCTGCTTCTCACTGCCCGTGACGCTCTCGAAGACAAGATCAGGGGCTTGGACAGCGGAGCCGATGATTACCTCGTCAAGCCCTTTCAGGTCGGAGAACTGCTTGCCCGCGCCCGCGCTCTTCTCCGCCGAAGTGTTTCCGCCCCCACGCCCCTTCAGATTGCCGACCTGCTTCTTGATCCCACCTCCCGCAAAGTGTCACGCGCCGGAAAAACCGTGTCGCTCTCCGTCACCGAGTACAATCTGCTTGAATATCTGATGCGAAACGTGGGGCGTGTTCTCACTCGCGCCATGATTCTCGATCATGTCTGGGAGTACGATTTCGAGGGACACGACAACGTTCTCGATGTCTACATCAGTTACCTGCGGACGAAAATTGATCGTGGACACACGACTCCGCTCATTCACACGGTGCGCGGCGTCGGCTACCGAATGGACGCCGAAGGAGCGTGATTGTGAACTCGATTCGCGCCCGAATGACGCTTGCCTTCTCGCTTTCACTCGCTCTTTTTCTCACGCTGGTGTGTGCGGGGCTGATCTTTTACGCGCATCGGGACGCCTCTCATAATGCTCAGGAAACGCTCACACGTAACGCCCGCAAAGTCGAATCGGAACTCGGAGCAATAGGCGGCAACGTTTCCCAAGCCGAAATTCTCGAAGAAGAGCGCGACATGGCAAGCGAAAACCTGACGATGACAATGATTGACGAAACCGGGAAAAGAGTGTCGGGCCCACCCGATAGTCCGCCTTTGCTGAACACTCACCGGGATGATTGGCTTGTGAGAACGATCCCACTTGGGAAAAACACGGTGGTATTAGGACTGCCCTGGTGGAAAACGGAAGCCGTCCTTCACAGACAGGCACTTTTTCTGGTTTTACTGAGCGGAATCGTCCTGATGAGTGCTTCGGGGGGGGCGTGGCTTCTTGTGGGGCGTACCCTTTCTCCTATTGACCAACTCACGAAACAGGCGCAAAAAGCCAGTGTCCAAACGTTGAGCGTAAGACTGGACTCTCCTTCGCAAGACGCGGAAATGGTGAGCCTTGTTTCTACTCTGAACGGTTTACTGGAAAGATTGAGCGAGTCCGCCGCCTCTCGCGGACGATTTTACGCCGCCGCCTCACACGAACTCCGCACCCCGCTTCAAGCACTCTCCGGGCATCTCGAACTCGCGCTGACCCGCCCACGCACAGGCGAAGAATACAAAGCCACCGTTGAGGAAGCCGACGCGCAGACAAAGCGGTTGACCTCCCTTGTGCGTGATTTGCTTTTGTTGAATCAGCTCGAATCGGGTTCCGCACCGGAGCAAAATCGGATTGATCTTACACAGATCATCGAGGAGTCGCTTCGACTTTATGCCCCGGTCATCAATGCAAAAGGGTTGAAGACCTCTCTGGAACTACCGCCGGACACGATTGTTCTGGCTCCGTACACCCATGTCAAAATGCTGATTCGCAACCTCACCGAAAACGCCGTCAAGTACGCGAATCGAGACGGGGAATTACAATTTATCCTGACAACAGAAAAGGGAACCGTCGAATTTATTGTTTTCAACACCTGTGATCCCTTACTTAATCCATCGGAAGTAGAGCGTCTTTTCGAGCCATTCTATCGCCTCGATGCTTCCCGCAATTCCGAAACGGGGGGCAACGGTCTCGGGCTCGCCATTTGCAAAGCCATTGTCGACGCAAACGATTGGAAGATTTCGTTGGAGCGAATGGCACATGGGGTAAAGGTAGTCGTCGAGATGCCGGAAGGTGAAAAGAGAGGGTAGAGATTCAGGCTCTCTCGGATGCACGGAGATTGAAACCGTATTAACTCCCTCCCCTTATGCAAGGGGAAGAATGGGGTTAGAAGTTGTGGCGGATTATCAACAATTCTATGAAACAACGGCATCAATGGTATTGATCACACCAACGGTTAATAGATTTCAACGGTCTAGCTTATCCCTGCGCTAAGCATCTTTGGCGGAAGTGTCCTGCCGGACACAATGCGAGGAGAGAGGACAATCTTAACCCCCTCTCACCTCCCCCTCATCCTGATGAGCCTGAGCGATTGGAAGAGAGAAGGGTGATTTGGGCGGAATCGGGGATGAGGGCAAAAAACTCTAACGCAATACCGCACGGACCGGACAACCGTCCGCCCCGGCAAGGGGGAGCGGAAGGGCAATCAATTCGTACAGTCCCGGCGGCACGTCTTCTAAGCGGAGTGACTCCAGAATGTGGATTCCGTTTTCGCCGAGGGCATGATGAATGGGGAGGGTTTTCGAGTCAATTTGATCTACTGAAGGAACATCTACTCCCAGCAAAAAAATGCCTTTCTCGTTGAGGTAGTCCGGCACATTTTCTGCAAGAACGGGGATATGCTCCGGGAAAACTGTAGTGACGTTCCAACCTCCCGTTTTTAACAAAAGCCGCTCGACCTGCCCGACACCTACCGTTTCCGCCGCGTTTTCCAGCACTTCAATCGTGATCAAATCAAAGCCCGTTACGTCCACCACCTGCGCCGCTCCCACATAAATTTCGGGAGAGAGGGCTTCCATTGTCTCCCCCTTGTCCGAGTAGTGGTAAGGCGCGTCCGCGTGAGTTCCGGTGTGCAGACTCATCGTCACCGCACCCAGATTGACGGAGGAGCCTCTCGAAATTTTTGCGACAGCGTGCAGGGAAAAGGGCGTGTCGCCGGGCCACACTGCCAGTTGCGGAGAGATCGGGTGCGTAATGTCGTAAAACCGTTTTCCGCTCTCATTTTGTTCACGAGACAAGGCTTGTCTCCTCAATATCTCGGTGTTTTCCGGTTTCGATCAGGTCGAGCAAATGCGAGACCGCTTCTACACAATCCGCGAAGGAAACGTAAAGGGGTGCGGGGGCAAGGCGCAGAATGTCGGGAGGACGGAAATCACCGATCACGCGCTTTTGTCGGAGGGCAAGGCTGAGTTGTTTCGCTTCAGGGTAACGTAAGCAGACCTGTCCGCCGCGTCGTTCGGATTCGCAGGGATTGGCGAACGTAGAACCGGGCAGG
>JACMPS010000027.1 GCA_014377395.1 Chthonomonadaceae bacterium | reverse complement strand
TGGGTTTCCAGCACCCGCACCGCGTTACGTATACGATCTGCGGGAAGGGCGATTTCTTCGCTAAAGTGGGTGTTCGGCACATCTGCATAAAGGTCGGCTTTTTCGGCTTCGATCTCACATTCCGCCGCAAAATCCACCAGAGCAATGTTTTCACTGAAAGAGGTATTGAGCAGGTTTTCCGGTTCGCCTAACTCCTCGTGAGCAATCGCGCCTTGTCCCTGAGTTGGCTCGGAACGAGTCTGGAGATCACGAACAAGGGCGATCACCTCTTCCGCTTCCGACACGCCGAGTTCCTTTTCTAATCGCTCCCGTTCTCCATAAAGGGCGATCAGTTGCCACTCCATACTGCTGGTTTGAGTGCGAATCAAATGATCCATTGTCTCACGATTTTGGAGGGCGGAAACGGGGGCAACAGAACTCTTCGGGCTTGAATTGATGGAAATGGAAAGAGGAGAAAGATCGGAAGTTTTCACTTCGACAACCGCCAGAGTTCCGGCAAACTCTTGAGGGTAGGTGCGGGTTGCAGCGTGTAGGTCGAGGGGTTGCAAAATCTCAGCACTGTCTTCGCAAAAGAGGCTGAAAGGCAACATCAAGGCTCCTTCATTGAGGGGAGCAAGGGCGGGGTCTCTCTTTCTCTTTCCAACCGGTAGAAATCAGGGTTTCGTACCCTTTATTTCGGTCTTGAGGAGGGGAGAAGACAGGGTTTTTTTCGCGGAAAGAGAAACAAAAAAGAGAAGTCTCAGTTTCGACTTTGATCGAGGTACTTTTTCCATTGTTCGCGCTCCGGGTCAAGTGAGCGAGCGATAATGTAGCGTTGCTCGTTCTCGGAGTTTTCGCTATGCTCCTCAATGGCTTGACGCTTCCACTCCTCGATTTGCGCTTGCAACAAAACCGCTTCAAGTTCAAAGCGCGAAGTCGCATCAGTCGTCTCAAGCAGTTTTTGCTTTTCGAGAGGGGAAAACTCAGCAATGGCGGCAATACAAAAGGAGAGTTGAAGTGCGTCTTCGGGCAAGTCCACTTCTGACAACTCCATGTTCGTTTTTTCAGCAAGGATTGTCAGGTAGGTAAGAAAGAGGACTCGCGTTGATGCGGCTTTTGTTTCCAGGGTGGACTCGTTGTCTTCCGACGCTAACTCCTCTTCCAGGAGCTCGACCTGACCGACAAGATAGGGCTTGTCGCCCTCGATATAGTCCAATAGCCGGAAACGTTGCTCTCCGGCGGCAACCAGGTACATCCGCCCGTCGTCAAGCCGTTGCACTCCCAAAATACGCGCAAGACAACCGACATTGTGCGGCGTTGCCGACTCGCCGACTTCCTCCCCTTCCTGAATCAGCACGACTCCGAAGGGGCGGTTTGTCTCAAGACAATGATCAATCATCTCCCGATACCGCTCCTCAAAGACATGGAGTTGCAGGGGAATGAAAGGGAAAAGGACATGATGCAACGGAAACAGCGGTAGGGTGAAAATAGGGCTTGGTTCTTGCATGATCGTTTCCGTCTCTCTTTCTCCGTGAAATCGGTATTGCCCCGAATGTCGGCTTAACTCGACAAATTTTACTTTCGGCGCATTTGTAGGGCGAAAAAACTATCCATCTGATGACGGTGCGCCCAGGTACGAATGACGGGAGCCTCGGAGGAGGCGAACGGCACAAACTCGGCGGGAATGTCCTCGACGGCAAACCCCGAACCGATCTCCGACTTGAGGAAATCCGCTACCACGTCTTCATTTTGGATACGCTCAAAGGCGCAAGTCACATACAGCAAACGTCCGCCCGGTTTAACCAGTCTTGCGGATTGAGACAAAAGCAAAAGTTGCAATCGCGCAAACTCAGCAAGGTCATTGACGCGCCATTTCGTGTCCGGGTTCCGACGCAAGACGCCGCTTCCCGAACAGGGCGAGTCCACCATCACGGCGTCACACTTGTGGATCAGTCCCCCCAACTTACGCTTTGCAAAGTCATCGGGTTGCCACTCTCCGGCTTCGGTTGCGTTCATCGTCAGCATTTCAAGGTTACGTATGCCTGCACGACGCACCCGCTCTTGCAACTGCCCGAAGCGTAACGAAGGTAAATCAAGGGCAATCAGTCGCCCTTTGCCCTGCATCGCCGCACCGAGCGCCAGAGTTTTGCCGCCTGCCCCCGCCCCGACATCCACAACGGTTTCGCCCGGTTTCGCGTCCAGCAAAAGCGAAACGATCTGACTTGCTTCCTCCTGCGCCTCGAAAAACCCTTCTTTCCACCCCGTAAGTCCCGTGATATTGACTCGTGTTGCAAGTTGAATGCCAATCGGTGAGTAACGTGCCGGGGTTGCAAGACCGGGGGGAAGTCGAGGAATCAAACGGGACGGCGTGGTTTTTAGAGTGTTGACGCGCAAGGTAATCGGTGCCTGTTTGTTCAGGCTTTCACCCGCGAGAATGGCTTCCGCCCCTAAAAGTTCTTCCAGTTCGGTTGCCATCTCATCAGGAAAAGCGAGCGTGATTCGCAGATACTCTTTCGGATTATCGCGAGTAGGAAGCAGAGCAAGTGCCTCCGCGAGCTGCTCCTGCGAGACCAGAGCGAGGGTAAAGCGAAAGGTGACGGCGGGTTCATCGTCGGCAGGGGACATCGCCCACAGACGACACAAATTTTCCGGCGTGTTCGGTAGCCCCAGTTTCTCCAGCAAAAACTCCTGACGCCGCAAATAACGCACACAACCGAAAACGACGGAACCGATCCAGCGCCGTTCAGAAGAGTTGAGATCACGGCGATTGCGGAACTCGGTTTCCATCACGCGGTCAAGTGGGCGGGTCGCTTTCTGTTCAAACCATTTCGCCAGAAAAGCGATAGCAGCACTAAGCGAACGTTCCCCGGCTCCCTTTAGCGGACTTGTATTGTCCGGGTTCGGGACAGGAGGGGCGAGACCGGGTGCGGGGTCGGGCGCACCGTCGGCGAGAGTATCAGAAGGGTCTTCTGAGTGGATTGTTTCATCGGTCATCATATTAAAGTGTTTCGATCTTTTCGCGCATCTGAATCGCGGTAACGCGAATCAAGTCTCGGTCTTCGGGAGTTTTGTTGCGTAACCCGAAGAGATTTTGTGTCATTCGCACCGAGAGTGGGTCGGTTTCGTGCCGAAGTAAAAAGTCCCAGTAAAACGTCGTGAACGGGCAGGCTTTTTCTCCGGTAAATTGTTTGGGGTCATAACGACACCCCTTGCAATAATCGCTCATCCGATCAATGTAGGCACCGGACGAGACATAAGGCTTTGTGGCGATCCAACCGCCATCCGCAAACTGGCTCATTCCAACGACGTTAGGCGTAACTGCCCACTCGTAAGCATCGAGATAGAGTGCCCAGAACCAATCATTCAATTGATGTGGGTCAATCCCCGCCAACAGCGCGAAATTGCCCAGCACCATCAGCCGCTCGATATGGTGCGAGTAAGCGTGTTCCAGCACCCGCCCAATGACGGTGTGCAAGCAGTTCATTTCCGTTTTGCCCGTCCAATACCATCCGGGAAGCGGCGTGTGATGTTCGAGCGCGTTTGTCGTGTGGTAATCGCGTTCCCCATCAAAATACGCCTCGAATTGATGATACATATATTCGCGCCAGCCCACAATCTGTCGAATATAGCCTTCTACGGAGTTGAGAGGCGCATTTCCGCTTGCATAAGCCGCCAAGACCGCGTCGACACACTCCTGCGGAGAGAGAATTCCGAGGTTGATCAGCGGAGACAGCACAGAATGATACCCGAAAGCGTCGTTTTGTGCCATTGCATCTTCGTACATTCCAAAATTTGGGAGTAAACGCACCACGAAATCATTGAGGGCTTCGAGGGCATCTTTGCGGGAAACCGGAATCGCGAAGCCGTCTGTTTTGCCGTAAAGCCCTTCGATCCCGTCAACAAACCGCATGACTTCGAGGACGGTTTCGCTCGGCTCCACACAGAAGGGAGGGGCGGGAACGTGCTTTTTGGGAAAGGGTTTGCGGTTGTCGTGATCGTAATTCCATTCGCCGCCTTCGGGTTCTTTGCCGTTCATCAAAATTCCGGTGCGTCTGCGTGTGTCCCGGTAATAATCTTCCATTTTGGGAGATTTGCGCCCGGAAAGCCATTTCTTAAAATCGGCGTGAGGGGTGTACCAGAAGGGATCGGAGACCGATGCGACTTCGACATGACTGAGTTCAGGTCGATTGAATAAATCTCGCAGAAGAGCGCGAGTGCCGCGCTCACGCGGATACAGGCAGGAAAACTTGTCGGCTTTGTGTTGTGAAATCGCGTCGGCAATGGTGTCTGTAAAGCCGACTTCGGTGCGTGCAGGATCGTCGGCGCGTCGGTAATCCACCTTGTAGCCCTCCTGCCGCAACTCCTCCGCAAAGGTTCGCATGGCACTCCATACGAGGACGATCTTTTTACGGTGATAGGGCTTGCGTTTTACGAAATAGAGGCTCTCGATCATCAGCAGAATATCATCTGCGTTTACTCCCTGTGCCTTTAGAAAATTGTGATTAAGTCCATCGCCCAGAATCAAAATAAGTCGCAAAATAAAGCCCTCCTTTCGCTTAATTTACGAAGGGAGGGCTAGTGAGTACCGCAGAAGAAGAGTTTTTCTCAGCCCGCCCCGGCATCTAGTTTTTCGGCCAGAAATAGCGATAAAATGATTGAGTTCCCTCAGTGTTGATCGCGTAAATTTGCTCGTCTTTGATCTCCTTAACGTGACCATCGGCAAAGGCAACATTTATGGTTCCTACCGCAACCTCATCTTTGGGAGAAAAGCCCGCGCAGGTGGGCTTTACTTTTTCGCGGGTATGGCGCACACGCGGAAAACCAATAAAACCGTTGCACCCGCCATTGTCCTACAATCGGGTTTCCTGCAAAAGCACCGTTTCT
>JACMPS010000298.1 GCA_014377395.1 Chthonomonadaceae bacterium | reverse complement strand
TACCGTAGATGCGACGGCACTGGTGCCGGATCGTCTTGAGTCGCTCCCGAATGTCTCCGATGCCTCCCGGCTGTCGGCTTATTCATTAGAAGAGTGGCGCCCACAGGAGGATCGCCCCGCTTCTGCAAATGAACTCCCCAACCCCCCCGTGAAAGCCAAATCTCTTCCCTCACCCACGCAGATCGAAACGGAGCGAAAACCGGGAGGCTTTTCGTTTCTCTGGCTTGTTCTTGCGTTGCTGGGGGTTCTGGCACTGATCGCCGCGCTGAGTATGCGGGCGAAAAAAGCGAATCCGCCGACAGTAGATGCGACAAAGGCTTCCTCTTCTACCGTCGGCAAAACAATACCGGGCAAAATCGAACTGAAGATCGGTACTCCCTCCCGCCTTGAAACCCTGTCTCCCTTGCCCGCTGAAGGAGAATGGATTCTGACGCAATCGGGTAAGATCGTGCCAGTCCAAACACCGAACAAAAACCCGAAGGCAGAGAAAACAGAGGACATCGAAGACACGACGCTTGCCGTTCTCACGATCACTCCGCAGAGAGAACTCATGATGAAGGCACAACCCGAAGTGCAATTTATGGACATTAAAGGCGCGGAGGACGAATTACGAAACAGTTCTTCGGTTCTCTACGTCAAGCCCGGTGGATCACGCCCCTTGCTCCGAGTACGCTTTCGGGATAATCCGCCCCTTCGTTTGGAAATCGGTTACGGAAAGGATCGTTAAATTTCTATGAATATGACTAAACTCTCGATACGGAAAACTTTGATCCTCGGACTGGGAACAACCGGGCGCGAAATCGCCGAGAACGTCGCCGAGCAACTGACGTGGCGATACGGCAGTCTTGACAACACGCCCTGGGTGCGTCTTCTGGTGGCGGAAACCGAAAAGCCAGAAACGCCGCTGGGGGATCGGATGATTCACATCGGGATTGACGCTTTCGATTACGATCAGTACCGCTCTAACCCGAAAACCAAAGGCGATGAGTTCGATTTTTTCGATTGGCAGGACGGGAAATGTCTGAAAAACATCACCGATGCTTCCGTCGGTGCGGGAAACCTGCGAATGTTAGGACGTTTGTGCCTGTTTCATTCCCCTAACTATACAAAACTACAAGCGCGAGTGAAACGCGAGTTAGACAGTCTCCGCGATCTTACAAAGCAACAAATCGCTCAGGCTCTTGGAAACCCCTCACTCGAAGTCACTGAGCATCCCGATACCGTGGTTTATGTGGTGGGAACGCTCTGCGGGGGAACGGGTTCCGGGGGGTGTGCCGACTGGGGCTATCTGATCCGAAATTGGAGTGGCGAGCGTGCCAAAGTACAGGCGATTTTCACCCTTCCGCATCAGACTTCCGGGAATCAACGCTTTAAGAAAAACGCTTACTATGCTCTGAAAGAACTCAATCACTACCAACTCGCGGAAACGCAGTGGCGGCAAAAGTTGCCGGGGCAAAGTGAACCTCAAGTTTATGATAAACCTCCCTATGATCTGTTGCGCGTCTGTATGCCCTCCGGTGCTCAAGCCAGTGATGTCACGGCTCTTAACTCGCTTGTGGCGCAATATCTGGCGGCGGCAGTGGGGGCAGCAGGAGAAAAGATAGCGGCACTAGACGTGAACGCGCTGTCGCAAATCACGGGAGAAGACCGAATTGGGTATATGCGTCCACTTTTCTCCTCAATGGGGGCGGCGGCTCTTGAGTTTCCCGGCGAACACGTTCTTTCCGCGCTTTCGGATCGGCTTATGGCTTCCACTCTCAATGCCTGGTTGACCAATACCGTCACCCCCTTGCAGGTGCAGGAGGCAATGGGGCTTGTCGGATCGGATTTTGACGGCATGGTTCGCCGACTGATTGATCAATCCGGTGAACGCTTCGATGTGGGGCTTCATCGCAAAATTGAGGCGGCGGGCAAAGACGGAACGCCGCCGAAAGTCACCGAAATTCGCCGTTTGATTCAGCAAACCGATCTGGGTGTCACCACTCAAACGATTTCCAGCGATGGGGAAAACGCGCTGATTCCGCTTGTCCAGGTCATTGACAACAATCAGAAACGCCTTCTGGAAAACATCGAGCAGGAAGTGGACAAGATTCTGGAAGGAGGATTGTTCGATCTCGGACGCGGACCCGGGTTTGTGCTGAAAGTCTTGCGCGGTTACATCGAAAAAATGGAAGCGTGGGCGAAAGAGCGGGATCGCCGCTTGCCCGACTTGCAGGAGGATGCTCGTTCGCTCCGTCAGCGAATGGACGAATCGCTTGAAGCAATGGAAAAAATCGAGCGTTCGAAAAATCCTTTTGCCGGTAACAAAGAAAAACTGCGACACGAGTGGGAAGTCGTCAACCGCAGTGCCGAGCAATGGCTTGAGATGGAGGTACAGGTTCGCGCCTTCGGATTTATGGAGCAACGCGATACCCTGAACGCGATCATCAAACAACTCCGCAACGTGACCGCCACTCGTGTCCGGCGCCTGGAAAAAATGGAGGCCGCGTTTCAGCAGGAAGCAAATCGTCTCGATGCCCTCTGGAGAAAAAAGGCGCAGGAAGTCCCAGTGATGAATGGCGTCGTTTATTTCACGCCCGAAACTTCCCGACAAGCTGGAACCGTTACGCAGCGTTATTACGAGCAATTAAAACAGCGTAAATGGTCGGAAGAACCTGCAACATTTTGGGACGAAGAGCAAAAAGAACGACGTGCTCAACGTGAATTGCTGAAAACGTTGGAGCCTCTGGGCGAACTGCTCTCCCGTGCGGAGCAGGGTTCTTTCGACGATCTTCCCGGTTCCCGCAACGAGGTGGAGCGTATCCCCGCACAGATCAAAGCGAGTTTCGTGGAGAGTGCGAAATCTTACTTTGAGTCGCTAAGTCGGGAAATCCACATCGCTCAACTCGCACAGGATGCCGATCTCGACGCGGTGATTCAGCGGAGCGAACCGAGCCTGAAAGTCTCCGGTACACAACTTAGCGACAAATTGCGTCAGGTGCGCGGGATTGCACCGAAGCCACAGGAAATCGCCTTGCTTTCGCTGACTCCGAACGCTGCCGCTACCCCGGAAGACATCGCCCGCCTGAAGGACAAAATCGAAATTCGACTGCCGACCTCCGCACACCGCACCGTCACCGATTCGGGAGACCCTTTCCGTTTGACGATCATTCGAGAAAGGCACGGCTTTACGCTGGGACAAATGGAGGGGGTCATTCGCAAAGACGCGAACGACCTGAGTTCGCTGGAGAGTGCCGAAAGTTGTACCGACTTTACGCAATGGCACACCCGCATTGATGTGGACTGGGTGAACCCTCTTATCACTCCCGATCAGGTCAATCAAGCCGAAGAAAACTGGCTTTTGATCTTGGCTCTGGGACGTGCGAACGATGCGATGTTCCCCTGGATGCCCTCCTTCACGAAGGAGATTGACGAAAAGGGATGGTACACCCTCAGCGAAGGGAACTTCCGAGTCTATCATCAGCCCGGAGCGATCCAACTGGGCGCAACCGAAGAAATTCTCCCTCTGGAATTCGATGCCGCAATCGGTAAACTCCTGCAACCCCGCTACGCCACTCTTCTGAGCGGCATGAAAACTTATCTGTCGGATTATCAGCAACGCTATGGAGCGGAACGATTGACCCTTGTTGTCGAACAATCCCTCGCCGCCCTTCATTCCTTTGGCGTCAAGGGGTTGGACGGTCAACGTGCCAACAAAATTTTCCGGCGTGCTTGCGTTCGCAACCCGGCTCTGACACGCGCACTTTTCGCACTTTGCACCCGCACGATGGAGAAAGGACAGCAAGAGTTCTCGCGTCTTTATCGGCGCGAGGGTGAAGCATTCGAGAAAGCACCCGACAAAGTAGCCCCGGCAGACGGCTATTATTGCCACTACGGTCATCCGCAGGGCAAAAATCGCGAAGACCTGCTGGACAAACAATTCCGCTGTACTGCCTGTCACACGGGTGGGGCGGGTGAAATTGTCGAAAGGTACTGGCCCTAAATGTTCAGTTCAGAACAAGCCCGTCTGCGGATGGGCGGGGCTCTGGGGTTGGCAGTTCTGTTTATGTTCGTTGCCCTGTACGCGCTTGCTTCCTCGAAACCATCAGGAGCCGGACTGTGGTTTTACACGCCCCTGATGTTTGTCATCGCCGTTGTTATCGTCTTCGGAATTGGTTGGTGGAAAACGTTTTCTGTCCTTGACCGCTATGCCTCGGAGGAGTCGGAACTCAAAAGCACGGCGTGCCTCGAACAATTACGAAAGGAAGTTGTTCCGACCTTTGAACAAGGGCTGTCATGGCGATTTAACTCCACTCCACTTTTTAATTTGCGCTATAAGGAAACCCTTCGCGCGTTTCGGCGAGGCGTTGCCCTTTCGGAGATCGAGCGCGGGGAAGCGGAAGGACGCTACTTTGCCCCTGAAGAGCGTTACCTGAGAGCGATGATGGACTCTGCCCTTAATCTCGGCATTGCGGGAACATTCGTTTCGATCCTGCTTTCCCTCACGCAACAAAGCGAAAATGGACTGAGCGTCGGCGATCTGCTTGCACATCTTGGGCCCGGGTTGGCGAGTGGTCTTTCTGCGGTTGCGTTCAACATTTCGCTACGTATCTGCCACTCGACTTTGCTTGCCCGTCAGGAAGCCCTCGCTGAGAGTGTGGACTCCGTTCTGGAAGAGGAACTTTTCGCGCAGATGGGAACCAAACTCCTGTCCCCCGATGCCCGTCTTCTCGAAGGTCTCAAGCCCTCACTGGATCGCCTGTTGGAGGGTTTGCAAACGCCCCTCAGAGAATTGACAGAGCAGACAAGGACGCTTGCACACTCTTCGTCGCAGTGGGGACAAACGGCGGATCGGTTGGAAAACGCTTTCGAGGGCATTCTCAACCGCGAAAACAGGATTGCAAAGCAACATGAGGAGCGGGGCGATGCCTTGAGCAAACGTCTTTCGGAGGAATTTGCCGGGGTCTCTCAGGCTCTAGGTTCTCTGGTGAAGACGATGCAGGAAACGCATCAGAAAGCAATTGACGACTCGCTGGAGAAAATGCAGGAGCGTTACAAAATTTGGATGACCCGCCAGCGAACAGAATATAGCACCTGGTTTGATGAGGCGATGGCAAACTATCGGGCGTTATCGCAGGAGCATTTTCGCGAGGTCACTCTGGAGATAAAGGAAACCCTGAACGCTTTACGTGCGGAACTTCCCGACGTTCTGAGGGAGGGGATGGAGGGGGCGTTCGACGGGGTTTCTCGCAACCTGTCCGACTTGCAGGAAGCCTCCTCCGGGATGGCTTCGGCGTTGGATCAGATACGTCAGAGTTCGGACAGACACCTTGTCCAGTCAAGCGAATTGCACTCTCGAATCGAAGCGTGGCAAGAGCGACAATTGCATGATCTGGAGCGGTTGCAGACAGTCTTCGGTGCAGACCTGGAGGGGTGGAGGTCACGCTCGGAAACATTGCTTTTGCAGATGGGCGAGTTTTACCCTGCTCTCCAGAAGCGGGAACAAGAGCGAATGGAAGGAGTTGTTGGGGAGGTAGGTCGTCTGACGGATGCAGTGGGAAGGGTGGCTTCGGAATTTGCAAACGTAGAACAAAGGGCGCAAACTTTAGGCGATACCGCAGAGAAATTGACTTCCACGCTCAGGGCGCAGGAAGAGCGTTCGGCGATAGAAGCAGAACAACTCACGCAAGCTCTGGAAAGGCGTCTTCACCAGATAAACCACGAAGTCGAGGCTTTTGAGAGTGCGGAATCAGAAAAGGCATCGGTCAATGCGACATAAAACAGCCTTTAAGGAGGAAGTCGGATCCCACCCCTTTCGATCCCTTTTCGATTTGATGTTGGGACTGACGTTTGTTTTGCTGGCGGCACTGGCAATTCAGAACGGCGTCCGCAAGGGAAGCGCAAAGGAAGGCGGCGGAGAAACGAAGCGCAAGGCGCAGGAATTGCTCTTGCTTCACAACCTGAAGGTGCGGCGCGAAAAGGGGGAAGAGGCGAAACTGTTCACCTCGTTGTTGCAAACGGAAAAGGAAGACCCCTGCCGTCTTCTGGAGAAAAGGGGAGTTTCGGGTTTGACTGAAGGCGAACGAAGATCGTTGGAAACGCATCGAGACGCCCTCTGGAACGAGTTGGGAGACGAGGTTCAGGATCGGTTGCTGGCTCCTGTCGTGCGCCAGAAATACGGACAGGATCGCTTAAACTTTCCTTCGCTTTCGGATGAGCCTTCGGATAAATCACGTGTCGCCCCCATTTTAGATCAAACTCTCAGTCTTTATCGGCAAGGCTATCACAAAATTCGGGTGGAAGGTCACACGGACAATACTCCCATTCTTGGAACGAACTCGCATTTTCGCACGAATTGGGAACTCTCTGCCGCCCGTGCGATCTGGCTGACGAAAGCCATCGAGGGACGATTGAACAATGAAGGAATTAAAACTTCCGGTGCAACCGGAGCCTCTCTGGAAGCAATCGGATACGGGGAAAAACGTCCTCTTGCCTCAAACGCAACCTCAGCAGGGCAACGACAAAACCGCCGCATCGAGATCGTCTTCGAGCGAAGATAATTCGAGCGAAGATAAAATGTTGATTCCTTTCTATTTTGACGTTTAGGCTAACTCGGTGGGATTTCCGGTTTCTTTCTTGTGTTTCTGTAGTTTAGCGAAAATTGAGAATGGGGAAACGCTTTTCGTATGATCAGATAACTTCTCGGCAAAAGAGGTGTCTGACATGATCCAAAAAGCGTCTCC
>JACMPS010000297.1 GCA_014377395.1 Chthonomonadaceae bacterium | reverse complement strand
CATCAGCAGGACGAGGCACACGGGCGACACCTCTCAGACATTCGGGAAATCGTTGAGCGCAGTCCCCTCTCCGAAACCGTAAAAAAACGCACGATGGGAGCATTTACGGTTCTCGCCTATGCAGAAGCCAAAATTCATGCGATGACGCCCGACACGATCCACTTTCACGAAGTCGGGGCAATTGATGCGATTGTGGACATCGCCGGGGCTTGTATCGGACTGGAAATGCTGGGCGTCGAAAAGATTTACGTCTCGCCGTTGCCTCTTAATCGAGGGTGGGTGGAGTGCGCTCATGGCACAATGCCCGTTCCCGCACCCGCTACGATGGAACTGCTGAAAGGCTTTGCGCTCAGACCCGACGACCGTGAAAAGGAACTGATTACCCCGACGGGAGCCGCTCTTCTTGCCGAGTATGCCGAACGTGACGCAGAAGGAAATATCGCGCCTGTCCCTGCGATGCGCTTGACTTCGATTGGCTACGGAGCCGGAAAGCGCAACTCGTGGATCCCGAATCTGCTTCGTCTGTGCGTCGGCGACACGTACCGCGAACCCGACAAAACGCCTTCAGGAACACACCTTGCCGAATTGCCGCCCCTGCCGCCACAGATCACTTCGGCGGGGTGAAAAGCGGGGAGGATTTATCCACAGATCAACACCGATGATAGGGATTAAAAGGCAAAAAGACGGAAAATTAAATGAGAAAAGAGATGCGGGGACAACCTCCAAAGTAGCAAATTTAGCGGAACAAAACCAGAGGAATATATAGAAGCCAGAGCGGACGAAAGAACTTGGATGAATACAGACAAACTCATTACTGATTACGAGCAATTCAGGCACAAGGTTTTTTCAACTAATTTTAGACCCGTGACCTAGCGACCCAGATTCAATTATCTGATCTACTGTGGGTTTGCACTGATAATGTACATTCCCAATCTGGTGTTTATCATCACCGCAGTATTGTTTGATACTTCCAAATCAAGAAAGAAAAAACCCTCCTATTCCGATAGATTCATTACCTGGATGTCTCCCCGCTATGACTTCGCGAAAGATGCCCTGGTCACCTGCACGGTGGTGCAAAATCCCCAACTCGAAACCCAGTTACGGAAAATGGCGGATCATCTCAACCCCATCTACCTTTGGAGTTTTGCAGAAGGAGCCTGGTTTGACAATCCAGAAATCCGTACTCTGTCGCGCAATTCCCTGCTAACGCTGTTGAACGAGGGGGGTGAATACAGAAAGCCTCTTCGCTCGGAGCAAATAAGGTGCCTCGTAGCACTGGTAGACCCGTTTCATGAGGAAAATGGGCAACTTGCGTTTGCGGTTCTCAAAAGGATCGTTCGATATTCTGGTAATGAAGTAGCGGGACGGTTTTACCTCCTTCGTGATTTCACGCCTAAAAACGATTATCAGACTGCTCTCAAGGACGCGGGAAGTGTTGCCTACAAAGAATTTCGCACAAGAATTGAAGAGCCGATCAGTCGAAGACGGTAGCCAAACGACCTTTCCTGCTCTGAGTGAAGTAAATCCCTTCCGCAGATTATGAACAGTTTGGAAGGTGAAGACCTGCTCAAGTCGGGTCAACAGGGTGTCTCTTCCGGCTCCGAAGATCACCGGAAGTAGCGTAACCTGTAGCGTCAATCCTTATCATTTTTCGAGGCTCCGAAACGTGCTTCCCGTGCCGCAACCGCCTTACGGATGGCACGATTTCGACGTGCTTGTTGCCGTTCAGGACTCATCAGGCGGTTGATGATCACCCAACTTAGCCACACCAGAAGGATCAGAATGGGAACGGCGGCGTCCCTGAAAAGTCGTTCAAAGAGTTCGCGTGACAAAATGGGATTGTTGGGGTCAGTGATCGGTTCTGGGGGCATGATTTATCCTTTCTGTTGCTCTTTTTCCGCACAACGAAGAGATTGTAGCAGACGCAGGGAAGAAACCGTACCTCCTGTTTCTGTTGGCGAACCTTTGTTCGTAAATCTTTGCGATAGAAGCGTAAGGAAAGAAAAGAATGTCCATTCGGTCTCTCGTAATCCTAGGGCTACTGATCTATCATGGACTTTTAGCCACCCTCTTTTTGATGTGGGGGCGCGTGTTGCCGACGACGCACTGGACAGGAAGTTTTGTCGCGTTCGGCTTGCCTACCATTCAGTTTACGTGGAGTTACACCGTCGGGTTTATCGTGGGCCCCAGCCGCCGACTTCGCCACTTGTACGGGGTAACTCTGCTTTCGAGCCTTTTCCCCCTGTACTTCCTGGGAGTTATGTGCTGGATTACCTATCATTTCCTGGGCTTGTATATTGCGGCACTCTTGCTCATGGTTTGTCTTGTCGGGCTGGGAATGGAAACTTACGCGGGAATCCTTTTCGGGAACGAGGCTCATTCTCGCTCCCGAAACCGATAGTTAAAACCAATCGTTAGATGATGAAAACACAAAATCAAATTTTAGTTAGCCCCCTCGTCTCTGCGCTGATCCTGGCTCCAATGGACGGGATCACCGATGCCCCCATGCGAGCGGTGCAGGGGGAAACGGGCGCGTTCACGTTTGCGGTGTCCGAGTTTCTGCGCGTGAGCATTGAGGCGATCCCGCGAAAAGTTTTTTATCGGGACGTACCGGAACTTTGCACGGGAGGCATGACGCCGACCGGACTTCCCGTTCAGGTGCAGATTCTTGGTGGCGATCCCGAACGCATGGCGATTTCCGCCTTGACCGCTTGCAGGGCGGGGGCAAAAGGAATTGACCTCAACTTCGGTTGTCCCGCACCCACCGTTAATCGCCACGACGGAGGAGCCTCTTTGCTGAGGCACCCGCAACGAATCCGCGAGATTATCGCTGCGGTTCGTGAGGCGGTTCCCTTCGAGATTCCGGTTTCCGCAAAGATGAGATTGGGTTGGGACTCGATTGAAGCGATCCACGAGAATGCGGACATGGCGCAAGAGGGCGGGGCGTCATGGCTCACCATTCATGCCCGGACTCGTGTGCAGGGCTATCAGCCTCCTGTTTACTGGAAGCCAATTGGCGAGGTGCGCGAACGGCTGACGATTCCGGTTGTCGCTAACGGGGACATCTGGACCTTAGAGGATTTTTTGCGTTGCCGGGAGATGACGGGTTGCCATCATTTTATGATCGGGCGTAGCGCACTGGCAAACCCGGCTCTACCGCACCGGATCGCTCATGAACTCGGAATCGGAAAGAACGAGCAGGGCAATGAGAAAGCGGAAACGGCTTTTGATTGGGTCTTGTTGCTGAGTCGGCTTGTCGAGTATACACGCTTTTACGAAGACAAAGTGCCGATGCACACGGTGCGCCGCCTGAAGCAATGGCTGAAACTCGCGGCTAATCACGGCGGTTTCACGCGCTTCGATGAGGTAAAGCGTCTGGAGACGGTGGAGGAGTTGTTCGCGTGTCTCTCGGCTTCTGAGGGTGAAAATTCCGGGAAAGAGTGATGCGGAAGAAAAGAATATAAGGATGTGGGGAATTGTTGGAGTACGTTAACCTCAGTGCTTCTCCACACATTCCGCACAATCAAGCCAGAGTTGAGACGGCAGACTTGGCAGAGCATTTACTCCTGCGCCGCGCTCGAAAACGGGGCGATAAAGCACGTTCCCTTTGTTGTAGGTTTCGTGGCAGGAGTGACACGCTACGCCCTCTTGTAGCAAAACGGGCGAGTAGCCTGAGACCACCCAGCCTTCATGCCCAATGTGCGTGGCAAGCGACTCTAAGGCGGCACGAATCGTTTGAGATTTGTTGTTGTTGTAAAACTTTTCCGCGATGTCGTTCAAGAGCAAAACGGTATTTTCGTCCAGCGTAAAATTAAATCGGTGCATTGTTTCCCTCGCAACCCTCTCACAAATCTACTGCAAACTCTTCAGTGCGTACAGAAGTGTGTATTATCATAGCCGAAGTGATACGTGTCTGTCAAGTCGGGTGGGATTTTTCAGGAAGACACGACTAAACCTCTGCCCGATTTCGATTCGAGGTAGGGTACTCTATAATCAAACTTTAGAGGGGCATTTTCTTGTCAAAAGGCTTTTATGAACTTTAGATTGGGTGAACGATTCTGTGGTCCCGGCGGCATCGCTCTTAGAGAATAGTCCACATGAATCCCCCATGAGTGAAGCACACAAACGTGCCCTGATCGTGGCTTTTTTCCTCTCGAAATTTGACCGTAAGGGTGTTCGCGTACTCGGATACGATAGTTTCTCAGAGGCTTTCCTTGCAATCGGTCATGTGCTTGGCGTCAAGTCGTCCACTGTCAAGCATATGCGTGACTCGTTCGACCCTTATTGTTCACGGGTACGTGCCGGCTGGTATCAGCGTAAAATTTTGCGTTCACGCGCTAACGTCATTGCAGCCTACGATGAATTTAGTGAAGGCGCAATGGCGGAAATCATCAAAGCACTGATGAGTGCCGAAACAGAGCAAGTTAAAATTTATCTTGCGCCTATAGGCGAAGTAGCTGATGCAAACGCGATTCCAGACGATGATAATCCGATAGCAAAACGAATAGAAACAGGCGAACGTGCTGAAAGCATTTTTATGGAGACATTTTCGAGTCTGGAGATGTTTCGTCAATGTGATCTGGAAGACACGCGCAAATTGGGCGTTGGGTTCGATTTTCGAGCCTCCCTTCCCCCCTCCTATTTCGCAATCGAAGTTAAGGGAATCCGAGAAGCAAGAGGGGCAATCACTCTCACTGATAGGGAATGGACGGTCGCCAGTATTTTGAGAAACAGATATATTCTAGCGATCGTACGTGCACTCGATGATTTCCCATTTGTGTCATTGATACCTGATCCAGTAGGTTCAATTACGGTACGGATGCGAACGATTGAGTCGGTTTCCATTTGTTGGCAAGCGAGAGTCTGACGGACAGCATCAAAATATGTTCTCGTAGGCAACACTTACGTGGACAGGCAGTCAGGACAGAGCGTTGCATCGTACTCTCCCCTGTAGGTACTCAAATAATTGAGTTTGTTAGGCGAAAGGGCGGAAAAGCCAATGGCAAAAGATTTGATTTTGTGGGACGGAGAATGTGGTTTTTGCAAGCGGGCAGTGATGTGGGCAAAGGTGCGCGACCATGAGGACAGGTTCACGCCCTTGCCCTATCAGCAGACCCCCTCACCTCCCATGACGCCTGCACTCTATACCGCCTGTGAAAAAGCCGTTCATGTCGTGAAAGCGGACGGTACGATTTTGCGGGCAGGGAAAGCGGCTCTCTATATCGGGGAGAATGTTGGGTTTAGATTGCCCGCTCGCCTTGCTCAGTTGCCGCCGTTTATCTGGGCAGTCGAGTACGGCTACAAAATCGTGGCGGGAAACCGTGACTTTTTCGCCCGCTTTTTCTTCCGTCCGAAAAAGACGGACTGAAGACAATTTTCTACCGATTAGAACAAACGAAACGGTAGCGAATCGTGGATCATTTTTTATGGACGCTTACACTCACCCCTTTACGGTACGCCCGAAAAACAGGCGCGTCGTCATGCGGCAACGCTGGCAAGATTTGCTGTTTCTCCACTGGAAAATTCCAGTGGAGACGTTGCAAAAACTGATTCCTCCTGACCTCGAAATAGATACTTTTCATGGGGAAGCTTTTATTGGGCTGGTTCCTTTCACAATGCGCGATGTGCGCCCTGTGCCGTTTCCCGCGTTTGCACCCCTCTCCAACTTCCACGAAATCAATGTCCGAACTTATGTGCGTCACCAAGGAGAGAAGCCGGGGGTTTGGTTTTTCAGTCTTGATGCGGCGAATCGGCTTGCGGTTGGGATTGCCCGCACCTGGTTTAAGTTGCCTTACTACTTTGCAAAAATGAGTCTGGAACGACAACAGACTGAGGGTAAAGCCGAGGTCATCCGCTACTCCTCAGAGCGAATTCAGTCCTCAAAGTCCTCAGAACAATCTCCGGTTTCCGCCTTTTCTCACGTCGAGTACACGCCGACCGGCTTTCCCTGTCCGGCGAAACCCGACTCGTTGGAGGCATTTCTGGCGGAACGCTATTTGCTCTACTCGGTGGCGAATGGCTCTCTCTTTCGGGGGCAAGTTCACCACACGCCCTACCCCTTGCAACCCGTCGAGATTATCAGCCTTTCAGATTCGCTGGTGAATGCTGCCGGGGTGATCGTGCCGGATTGTCCGCCGATTGCTCATTATGCGAGCGGGGTCAATGTGGAAATTTTCGGATTAGAGCGAGTGCTTTGAGTCTCTTTGCACAAAGTTTTTCATAACGGCGGCGAAATGGACGACTTTTTGCCTGTTTAGGGTAAAATAGGGCGGCGAAGTACTGTCCGGGGAGTTGCTATGCGTGATCGAGTTTTCTTTGCGTCTGCATTTTCGCTCTTTTTTGGGAGTTTGTCGCCTGCAATTTTCGCTCAAAAGAAGGACGAGCCGAGAGCCTACGCCCTCTATCCCCTCATTGCGAAAAAGCAGTGGACGATGGAGCAAACAATTTATCTGGACGGTACACTTCTATCCGGCAAGCGCGATATTATTTTCCGTGTGGCGCGAACAACTTTTGGTCGGTGTATCCAATACCCGGAAGTCGAAACGAGCATTAGCGGAGTTGCGGCGGAGCGTGAAGTTTTTGCGGTGTTCAATCCTGTCGAACAGGGCTTTAGTGTAGAACTGGACGAGATTAAAACGCCTAACCCACAAACGAGCGTTAAGTTTTCTCCTCCGATAATCGTGATTAAAAGCGGAATGAAGCCAGGTCAGACGTGGACATGGAGCGGCGTCGAGCAGATCGGGAAGAAAAAGCGCAGAGCGACACGCAAGTTTCGTGCTTACGGCTTTGAGCAAATCAAAACTCCGGCAGGTGAATTCAAGGCTCTTAGTGTTGAGGAAACCCGTCCCGGCATCGTGACCCGAACCTGGTATGCACCGAACGTGGGAATAGTAAAGCGCACGATTCGCGGAGGAGCCACAAAAACCGTT
>JACMPS010000296.1 GCA_014377395.1 Chthonomonadaceae bacterium | reverse complement strand
TGTGACCCTGACAGGGGCAAAGTCTACTCCCTGTCTTTCTCCTCATTTGAGGCGCGAAGTAGTTGTTCCGGCGGCGTCTCGATTGCCCCTTCGTAGGAACGTAAAAGCGTTTCGGGAAGCACCGGCGCGACGGAACCCCGGGGCAGGGTTTCCTGTTCGGTCTCTCGTGCCGCCCGTTCCTTTAGCACTTCCAACACCTGCGCCGCCCTCTCACAAACGATAGGTCTATGGAGGAGCGTCTCCCGGTGAGCAATTGTCTGGAGCATCACCGAATCTATCGCACGGGCATCTCCGACCTTCTCCAGTGCGTCGAGCAAAAGCAGTTGCCAATCCACGACCCCAACGATGTCAGGACGATCACTTTGCTTGAGCAAGCGACACAAATTCGGCACGGCATCACTGCTCAACGTTCCGTAATGCTCCTCGAAGTTCAGAGAAGGCAACGTGCGTTCTAAGGCACCTTGTCCTACCTTCACAAAGAACCCCACGTTCTGTGATGCCCGTAACAGGGCAGGGACGCCTTCTGCTTTCCCTAGAGGGCCGAGAGAACGTGCCGTCTCAAGCCGAATCTGCATCGCTCTCTTTCCGCGCAAAGCGAAAATCACAAAGGGAACGACGGGCGTACACAAGATAGATAGCCCCCCGAAAATCTGCGGAATAAAAACCAACTCCCTGGTACCATGATCAAATCTTCTGTCGAAATAGGACATGGTTTCAATCATCGTTGCGAGTAGAGTCACACACGCAATGATCCACGCCCCTGTAGAAACTACTCCGATCACAATACCCTCCGTGAGTTGTTGCCCCCGTCCTTTCCTTCTACTGTCCAGCTGAAACGCCAACAATTTCGTTGCTTCTTTTCGTTGCTCTTCCGTCAAATCCGCCTGCCCTAATGCCCATATCGCAATCATCTGCTGACGCCAGCGAAGATATTCTTCTACGAGAAGAGTATCGCACAGTGCCGCAAACGTCTCAGGATCGGGTTGGGTGGTTGCCGCCTCATTTTGCACAAATTCGAGGAAAAGTGTTGTACTCGGAGAGAGTTTCCTACGGCGTGAAGCTGACCACACCAGAAGTCGAGTGATCCTTTGCGGAATTTGCGGGCTGAGTTCTTCGGTGGAGCGTGGAAGATTCGACATGAGTTGGGCTTTTTCCCTTTCTTTGTCATACGCGAAAGAAAGACGAGATTCCTGCGTGAGTGTTTGTCGCTGGCTTTGCCTCTCTGTCTGTTCTGCCGGACTGATCATGGTGCGGGAGCGAAAACTAGAAAGCCCTCATCAGAAAAAAGCCGATTGGAAATCGGTAATAGAAGCGTATAATATCGTACCAGCATTGTCTTGCAAAAAGAAACCCTGCGACAGCCAACAATAAAGAGCATAAAATGACCCTGACACTTGACCTACCCGAAGAACTGGCTTTTCGACTGAACGCCCTTTTGCCAGAGGAAGAGCGCAAACACTTTGCACTTTCCGCGATTGCAGAAGCACTTTCCGCTCAGGAGAAAGACGCGGTTGCCTGTATCGCCGGGGTTGAAGAGGCACTACAAGACATAGAGGCGGGGCGCACCTTTTCGCTTGAGGAAGAGAAGGCGCGTTGGCAACACCAAAAAGCCGAACTTCTTACGAAATCCGGCGTTATCGAAAGATGAGGCATCCAGAGAGCAAGGACGAACAACCCCTCAATTACGCGCTCCGTTTTACGGAGCGTGCAAGGCGCGACATAGATGCGGAGACCGTCTACATTGCCGAGACTTCTTCACCGGAAATAGCAATTGTCTGGCGTGAAGGGCTTTACGATACGGTGGCATCCCTTGCGATACTTCCACGCCGCTGTCCGCTTGCACGGGAGCAGTTTCGTTGCGAAGTGCGTCAAATTTTGTATCGTCGTCCCGGAAGTCGGTTCGCTCACCGCATCTTGTTCACTTTTTCCGGTGAAGAGGCGGTCTCATCAGACGCACCTACGGTCATTCTTCTTCATGTCCGACACTCTGCCTCCCGTCCCCTCACAAAACTGCAAGCCCGCGCAATCGAGTCCCAGACGTAGCCCCACGAAAAAAGGTATTGTTCAGCCTGCCTCTCGCGTTAGACTTGCCTATGCGGGTCGAGAGGTGAAGACATCAAGTCTTCACCTCTCTTTTTCGTTTGTCAGACTGAAAAGTTTTAGGAGAGGCTTGGGGGAAAACAAGACGAATTCAAGTGGAGGTTTATCGTTCCTCTTCTCAGACACGATAAGGCACAGGAGAGGCGTAACTTTTCGCCCGGAAGCCCTGTCATTTTGCGCGGGAGATCGGGTTTTCACAAAATCAGCCCGAAACAAAGTGCCCGAAACACGATGAGACACACAACACAAAATCGAACGAAAACTGCAGAGACCTCAACGTTTATGCCGAAGGGTCACGAGCGTCACCTTGCCGCATTGGGACTGGAAACAAATGCCGAGTATCGCCGGTGGTGCGCGGCGAATGGGCTACGCACTACCCTCTGCAAGACGTGGATTCAGCGACGCGACGAGGTGAGATTGCGGGCGCGGCAAAGCCAAATCTCGAAATTGGAGACCCGGATGGAGCGTCATACGCGAGTTCTCGGCTTTTCCACGCTTGCAGAGTACATGGCATGGTGTGAGGCATATCGTTTCAGCGTTTCAACAGGCAAAACAGCGACACAATTAGAGGCGGAGCGCACCTTTCATTCAGAGGAGAAAGCACGTCTTTCGCTGGCGACGGCACGACTTCTTTCGGATCGCCCCGACCTGACACTGGAAGCAATCTTTCGTGGCGAAGTCACGCCGCGAATCCTTCAAGATGAGCGTTTCGCGTCTGTGATCGCGGCACTCGATCAAAAGCGGATGAAGGGCAAGACACGCGGAAAGTACCTCGAACTCCTACGTTGCGCCCTGGGTCAAAGCCGCATGATGAGCGATAGTGGTGCGGCGTGTCCCCACTATGGTGTCTTGCCGTCCAACACATTCGCGCAGGGTCTCGCTCGTGTAGCAGAACTTTATGCGGAGTGGCGTCGCCCGCTTTCCGACTGGAAATGCCCCAACACCGATCCACTTACGCAGTTTCGTTCGCTCGTGCATTACCTGTTCAGCGAGTACAAAACGCCCCCTTTCTTGATCTCGGTTTGGTTCGATCCCGACGAAAAGAGCGCGGAAGCGGGTCGCCTGTGGTGGCTGACGTTGGCGGCGGGCGGCAGTCTACGCACCCTCTCTCTGCCAATCATGCTCACGCAAAAGGAACGACACGCTTTCCTCACCGCCCCCGACACGCTTATGGCTTCCGCTGCGTTGCGATGGGCGCAGGCGCGGGGCAGAGGGGCGACGGGGGCGGCGGCAAAAGCCATGCTCAATTCCCGGTTGCGGGAGGTATTGCCGGACGAATCTTTCTGGGATACGGTGGTACGGTTTTTTGTGGATCACCGTGCGTCCCCCGCGCAAATTCCTCTCATTGTGGACTTCCTTTATTCTCGGAAGCTTGCACACGAAGTTATGCAGGAGGGAAACACATCGAGACCGGAGTTCTCAATAAAGGGACGCACACTCGTCTCTCTGCTCAGATTGACGGAAAGGTGGCACGCCGACAGAATGCGCTTTGCACTTTCGACGGTTCAGGAGTGGACGCCCCTGCCCTGCCCCCCTCTGGAGATCGGGCAAAGTGTCCTTTCTTCCGACACGGAACCGGAGGGCGAAACGAAAACGCAGAGGTGGCGGGTGCAGGAAATCCTGAACACGCGGGAACTCCATTCGGAAGGGGCGGCACAGCGTAACTGCGTGGCTTCTTATCACAACGATTGCCTGAGCGGGAAGAGTGCGATCCTCTCGGTGCGTCGCTGGATCGAGGCGAAAAACACGTTTCAGCGCGTGTTGACGGTGGAGGTTCACCCGGCAACGCGAAAGGTGGTTCAGATACGCGCCAAATGCAATCGGTTGCCGCATCTGCACCCCCAAAACCCAACTTTGCAGACGGGGATTGAAATCCTGACACTCTGGGCGGAACAAAACGGCATGGCGATTGAGGCAGGGGCATGACACCCCTTTTCGGAGGGGTGCAAGCGGAACTCGAAATCAGTCCTCCCTGTCGGTCTCTTTGTTGGAGCGTGAGAAAAGCAGTGTTTCCACCTCCTACTGAGCCTGATAATCGCAGGGGAAAGGGCGCATCGCGGCGGTGAACGAGCGCATCGCGAAGGTCTGGAGGCGCATCGCGAGAGTCTGAAGGCGCAATTCTTACGGTTGGTGTCGCATTGAGAAGGTCGGGAGCGATAATTCTTACTGTGGGAGGGGCATCGCGAGGTGTGGAAGCCGCAATTCTCACTGTGGGAGCCGCATCGCAAAGGGTGTGCCTCACCTTTCCGTCAGGCTAGTTTCGGAGTATAATGAGGGGGGGCGTAGTCAACCCTACTGTCACCCATTACGGAGATTATTCGTGCCTGAAAAGAGTACCCCTTCCGACATGGCTCTGCCTCTTCTGCTCGAAGAGAATTTGCGCCTTCATGCGATTGGTGCGGAGATTTTCGCGCCGTTTGTGATCGAGAGGTTAGGAGGTGGCAACGAAATAACTTCCGCTGAACTTACCGTCATTCTGACCGACGCAGAGGGACAGGAGCAAACCAAGGGCGTCCATCTGGTATGGAAACCGCAATCCGCCTCTCTCAAGCCTCTTGCCGTGCAGGAGCGAGTGAAAACAGAATGGGGTGCGTTGGGGATTGCCTGCGCGCTAATTCCCTCATTACTGGGATTGCGCGTTCTATCGGTTGCCCTTGAGGGAGAGCGGTTCGACTATCGTATTGGAACTGAAGATGAAGAGTGGGGTCTCGAAGTGAGTGGTACACTCTCGGAAAGTTCAGATGAGCTGCGGGAGCGTCATCGCCTTAAAACCCGGCAACTCCAACAGAACCCGGCACGTCTCAACGGATATGTCGTTGTCGTCGGTTTCACCCGCAGGGAAGTTTTGATTTCTTTGCATAGCCCTTTCTGAAAAGTCTGGAGAAACACCTGATGAGTTTAATTCCCTATCCCCAGGAAGAAGCCTACAAGTCCGCACTTCTTCTCCAGGCGACTCTTTTTCGTGCCGAAGGTCAGGAAGAGGATGCCGCTTCTCGTTTTGCCGAGGTTGCTACTCTTGAAGAGCGGCTTGCTCAACGTGCCGATGCTGAGGGAGAGGGGCTTCGTGCCATTCGTAGCCGTTTTAGTGCCGCGAGTGCCTGGGCAAACGCCGGGGATTTCCACCACGCGCTCACGTTATTGCAGACTTTGGAACAGCGTTCGGATGTACCAGACCTGCTCAAGGAACGCGCACGGACTTTCGCTGAAACCCTGCGCCTCCAACGCCGCCAGTGGCAAGAAACGCTTCAGGAAGTGAGTCTCTCCTGAGAGGATTTGCTGTCGGCAGGATCACCTGATTAGGTTGGAACGTGCGATGACAGAAGGAGAGGCAAAGACATCACGTCTCTGCCTCTCCTTCTGTTTTATTTGCCTTCGATCTCGTACAGAACTGTCGCGTATTGCGCTCCGATGGAGAAGGCGAGTGTGCCGTCGTTAAGCGTGGAAGCGACTTTTCCTTTTCGTTTTCCGGTAGGGTCGAGGGCGTAAACCGTTGCCGATTTAAGCCCGGTTCTGAGGATGATCTGCGCGGGCAAACCTTCCGCAAGAATGGGCCCTGTTCCCCACTTGTCCGAAACTGAGTTGCGATCCGCGTTCCACGTCATGCCTGTGTTCTCCACTCCCCCCACCGCCGCAAGCAGGAGCACTTTTGAGGTCTCCGTCGGTTGTCCGTCTCTCGCCGTTAGCGTGAACACTCCAAAGTTGCGCGGCGTGGTTCCCATTTGTACTGTCCACCCCGGCAACACCCCGGACTGTCCGCCGAGAAACCCCGCCATGACTTTAGAAGAGGGCGAGTCCGCCGTAAAGAGTGCGTCTGCCCCAGTTGTCTTCCAGGTGATTGCACTTTCACCTTTGGGTTTTCCTGCCCCCGCACCATTCGTAATCGGTTGTGCTTCCGGGTTTTTCCCCGCCGCAAAGGAGAGGGAAAGCCGATAGTTCAAGGCGTCCATTCGTGCTATTTTGCTGTCGTCCCAGGAACCTACCGTTCCGGTTCCGTACTTCGCAAGTTGATTGGGAACGGAACTCTCAGGGACGCGCAATCTCAGTTCCTCGTGAGCGACAGGCATATCGTTTCGCAGAAAGAGCGTGGCGGTTGCGGGCATCAGTGCGAGATAAGCCGGATCGTTTTGCACGGCGAAAAAGCCTGAAATACGGGTTTTGTCCACCTCTGCCAGCACCGTTTCGTAGGCGAAGAGATAATAGCCGTCCCAATCCTGAACCGAAGCGAACGCCGCCAGCATCGGCAGACTTTCCGCCCGGTAGTCGTTCGGGAAAGGGTGATCGTATTCACTGACGGTAAACGGTTTCCCGGCAACGCGGTAACGGGCAAGTTCTGTTAGGGTTCCGCCGTCCGTGGCTTTCACCAGCGACGTGTTGCCGATGCGCCAATTTGTCAAATCCCAATCTTTACCAAGAAATTCCGGATGCTGCCAGTAGGTGTGTGCGTCCACGATGTCCATTTGCGACTCGCGATACGCACCGCCGATCCCCCCGAAATTTGCTTGTGACGCCACCAGATTTGCCTTGATTTTAAGATCGTTTCTCAGGTAATCCTTCATCGTCGTGACAAAGGTTTTTTCGGTAGCGACGAGAAAGCCGTACCAGTCTACTCCCGGCGCGTTTGCTCCCGGTCTGCCGAGCGGAAAACTTGCGGCATCCAGTGTTGCGCCTGACGGTAATTCAGTTTCGGAACCCGTTTTCAGCGAAAAATCCGCGAAGTCCACAAAGCCGACACTGTCACCGAGCATCAGGGAAATCCGGTTGTGGTTTGCTTCGGTGCGCCCCGGCACAAACACAAAGCGATAAGTTTTCCATTCTGTCGTCAGTGCCGCTGTCGAGTCTAGCCCGGTGTGGTGATAATCCCCCGTATCGAGCGAAGTGTAGACGTTGACGGTGCGCGGCTTGTTAGCTTTTGCCCGGAAAGAAAGTGTGTATGGCTCTCCGTCTTTCAGATTCAGCGCGGTCTGATGAAACTGAATGTGCCAACTCTGGGAGGAGACGACGGTACTCTCTACGCGCAAAACTTTCCCTGTCGCGCCCTGTGGGAGTGCGACTTCCGGCGTGGACAGTTTTCCGTCGGCGGGTTTCGTGTTGAGTTCAAGCGTCCACCCCATGCCACCCCCCGCAAAATTCGCGTTGGTCAACACTTCCGCACCAAGTGGCTTGTCGTTTGTTTTCCACGCTTTCACGAGGGCATCGGTAGAGCCGTATTTCGTTTTCAGCCAACCGTTCCACTGCGTCTTCAACACGTCCTGAAAATGCGAGGGTAACTTTGACACGCCCCCGAACCACGAGTCGCCGACAATCGTGTTTTCGTTGGTGAGTTCGACAACGGCAACCGCCGGGTCATCGCAAAAGCGCATTTTGGTGTAAGGATTCAGGTGCGTCAACAAATCGTGAGCAAACTTTTTCTGCAACTCCACCATGCGCGGCTCAAAATAATTAGCGGGTTTAGAGCCGTAATTCGGGATTTCTTCACTTTGTGGAACGCCGTCCGCCGCCTTCCAAATACGCGACACATGGAGATTGAGATTGGTATACACGCCATTCTTTTTAAGTTGCGCGACGAAATAATCAAGCCGATCCAACGCTTCGGGGTTGAGATGTTGCGTGTCCTTGAATTTCGGATCCCAGATATTCGGAACCGACCAATCCGCGTCCATGTGATGAAACCGCACGATGTTAAAGCCGAATTTATGCAGTTTTGCGGCGACCGCTTCCGCCGTTTTCTTGTCAGGGAAGGCGGCTCCTGCAACACAATTCACGCCGATGAAACGGATTCGCCGTCCTTTCTCGTCGTAGAGCCTGCCGTTACGCGGCTTGATAAATCCGTCCCTGCCTGCCGGAGTCGGGTTCAGGTAGCCCACATCCATGACGGTTTTGCTTGAGTCGTTCCAGGGCATCGCAAAGGGGAACATCTGCGGTTCATCGGCTTTTGCGCCTGTCGCTGTCGTCATTGCGGTCACGATTGCCAGTGACCCGACCGCGAGAATTTGCCCTGCACCTTGTCTTTTAATCTCTGTTTTCATCATTGATTTTTGCTTGCTTTTCATTACTCATCTTTAGTCTCTTGCACCCGCATCTTTCAGCAGTTTGATGATGTTGGGGAAATGACGTTCCATCGCGATTTTAAGGGGAGTGGAACCGCTTAGAGCGCGAACGTTGACATCGGCTTTTGCGGCGATCAGCGTTGAGACAATAGAATCCTGCCCCGACACCGAAGCAAGGTGCAGTGCCGTCCTCCCTTTGTCATCGGCGGTATTCGGCTTTGCGCCCTTTTCCAACAGCGTCCCGACAATATCGTTCTGTCCGGTTTCACTTGCCAGCATTAGGGCGGTCTGCCCTGCGCGTTCCCCTGATTTTAGTTTCAGTTCGGGCAAGGCTCCGTTATCGAGTAAGGTTCTAACGGTATCGTGAAACCCCTTTTGAGACGCCGCCATGAGAGCCGTGCGCCCCTCGTTCGTTGTCAAATTCGGGTCGGCTTTCGCGGAGAGCAGTGGGCGAATAATGTCTGTCAGCCCAATTTCCGCACAAACAATCAGATAAGGAATCCCGTTTTCATTGACAGAATCAGGACTGACTCCCTCAACGATTATGCTCTGCACATCAATCGGCTTATCCAGTTTGACAGCCGTTGACATCCGCTTTTGATCTTCGGGGCTGATCGGATACGCGGATTTGCTATTGGTTTTCGTACACCCGCTTACGAGCATACTGATTGCTAAAATAGAAGCGCAAAGACACAAAGAGATACGGAAAGGAAGAACTGAAAATCGTGTCATTGTGCCGTCCAGCCCCCGTCGAGCGTGAAGGAAGTTCCGGTCATAAACGCAGAAGCAGGCGAAGCGAGGTAGACAATCGCGCCACCGAGCTCTTCCGGTTGCCCCCAACGACCCAGAGGGATTTTAGAGAGAAACGCGGCATAAGCGACCGGATCGTTCATCAGCGGTTTGTTCATTTCCGTCTCAAAGGGGCCCGGACAAAGGCAGTTGACCGTCACGCCATACGGTGCGCCTTCCAGTGCCAGAGTTCGCGTGAGACCCAACAACGCAGACTTCGCGGAGGCATAGGCGGCACGGTTCGGGATCGAAACAAAAGACATAATCGAGCCAAGCATGATGATCCGCCCGTAATTCCGCTCGATCATTTCGGGCATCAGGGCTTGCGAAAGGAGAAAAGAGCCTTTGACGGAGATATCCATCACGGAATCCCAGTCTTCTTCCAACAATTCCTGCGTAGATTTACGAACATTGATTCCGGCGTTGTTGACGAGAATATCCGTCTTGCCAAACGCGAAAGAGAGTTCCTCCGCCAGACTCTGCACCGAATCTTTGTTCGTCACGTCCGCCACAAAGCCGAGGGCACGTTTTCCCGTAGTTGCTTGAATGGCATCCGCCGCCGTTTTTGCTTCGCCGGGAGTACGGCTACAAAGCGCAATCTCGGCACCTGCCTCCGCCAGAGCCGTTGCCATCGCGTAGCCAAGCCCTTTCGAGCCACCCGTTACCAATGCCACCTTGCCTTCTAAACTAAAACTCTTGAAAATTGACATGAAAACTCCTTGGGGAAGTGTTGAGTGTTAAGGATTGAGTGTTGAGATGAAGATTTTCTTTGCCCTCACCCCAACCCCTCCCCAAAATCCGGGCGAGGGGAGCAGAGGCAAATATCTCTCACATTGGCAAAGTTCAACTCAACACTTAATCCTTAACACTTTTTACTCTTTGCGTGAGGTCTCTTTCCTCCGCATTTTCCTAATCCCTACTCCCTGATTCCTAACCCCTCGCTACAGGGTGGTTCCTTTACCGCGTCCCTCCTGCAAAAAGGTCACGAAGTCGGCTGGACTGCTTGCCAAGCCCTCGAATTTTTTGACGACTTTACCGTCCGGAGTCACGGCAACATAAACGGGGAGGGCAATCGTGTTCGCCATTTGCTTGAGGAGTGCCTGATTTTTGTTGTCTTCGGGCGTTCCTCGATCCGTGTACAGTTGAACCGTGACGTACTCGCGGAATTCACTTTCGACCTCCGGCTTCGGGAAGACGTTGCGCTCCATCTGACGACAATTCGAACAGTACAGCCCCGTGAAATCTATTAAGATAGGCTTGTTCAGACTTTTCGCTTTTGCCACGGCTTCCTCATAAGTTTTAAGCCAGGCAACAGGAGCATTGGGGTCAGGACGCCCTGCACTTGACGAGGTTTTGTCGGGAACAACACTCTTGATTGCGAGGGGGCTTCCCTCTCGGAACGGGTAAGGGGACGGAGGGAGAAACGACTCCGCGTAACCGAGCGAACCGCCGCGTACACCAAGCAAGCACAGCAAAGCAATTCCGATTGTTGCCGCTCCGAAAGTACGTCGTACCACTCCGATTTTTTCATCGGCTGGGTCTTTCGGAAAGCGGATCGCGCCGAGCAGATAAAGCCCCGCGACAATCCCGATGATCGCCCACGACGCCAGAAACACCTCACGGGTGAGAATTCCACTAGAGTAAAAAAGGTCGGTATTCGAGAAAAACTTAAGGGCGGCGGCAAACTCCATCAAGCCCATGAATGCCTTCACCGTGATCAGCCATTGCCCTGATTTCGGAAGTTTGGTGAGTGCTTGAGGGAAAATTGCCAGCAGAAAAAAAGGAAGCGCAAACGCAAGCCCGAAAGAGAACATTCCAAGCATCGGGGTAACGATGTTGCCGCGTGTCGCCGATGCCAGCACCGTGCCGACATAGGGAACCGTGCAGGTGAACGAGGTCATCGTGAAGGCAAGCCCCATCAAAAAGGGTTGCAGATAGCCGCTTTTGCTACGAGCGTTCGTTTGCACCGAGTTCGTCCAGGAAGCGGGCAGTGCGAGTTCGTAAACGCCGAGCAAACTGAGACCGAGAACGACAAACAGAAGCCCGAAAGCGAGGTTGACAATTGGGTTGACCGCGAATTGTTGCAATCGCTCCGCCCCGAAAAGAACCGTCACCCCCACCCCTAAAATTGTAAAAGTGCCGATAATTCCGGCACAGTAAGCGAGCGCACCGGACAGTCCACCGCCGGGTTCTCCTGCTTTTCTCTTGATAAAAAAACTGACCGTAATCGGGATCATGGGGAAGACGCAGGGCGTGAGCAGGGCAATCAAACCCGCCCCGAATGAAAGCGAAAGGAAGGGAATTAATCCCTTCCCCAGTGCTTCTTTCACCTGCCCCCCCGCGTTTCCCGCCCCCCCCGAATCAGTCGGAGGAAGAGGAGCGGAAGTCACCGGAGATTGTGCGAGAATGAATGTGCCACCCATTTTCTCATTTCGATTTTCCGTCAACAAGGTAAGCGTATTCTCTTCCGCTCCCATTCCGAGAAACTCGGATTGAGAGGGGGTTGTCAGACTTGCGGATTTCGGGACGGTCGTGATCGGCTTCATTTTGCCGCCGCGCGCCGCGCCCTTTGCCACGACAAAGGAAACTGTCACCTCCTCTGTTGAGGGAGGAAGACAGGCTCTGTCGTTGCACAGCATAAAGCGGATTTTGAGTTTCGCCGTCTGCTTACCGCTCACCCCGGTCTTGATTTTGACGGGGACACCGAAAGAGACCTTATTCTCGAAGGTTTCGATGTTGATATTGAAGCCTTTGTCGAAGCCTTTTTTGGGTTTCGGTTGTACTGGCTTACCAAAAGCGGAAACCGCACCCGGTACGACTTCAATCGTTGTCTTCAGAGGCCCGCCCTCAGGTTGGGTCAGGGAGTAAACGTGCCAGGGGGCTTTGACGGTCGCCGTCACGATGATCTGTGATCCCTCACCGCCTCTCACTTCGCCGGGAGCGAGTTTCGCCGTCCATGTCGCATTTTTCTGTGCGAGAGCGGGTAAAACGCATCCCATCAGTGCCACAACGGTAAAAAGTGCCTTTAGAAAACGGCTTTCTTTTCTTCGGTTCACCGTTCTTATTTCATTCTCATGCTTCATATTCTCTCCCACTCGAACCTTTCTGTCTTATCTCAGGCGTCTTTTCGGACTTATCAAATTCGTCAGACAGACAGAATAACTTACGGACGCCACCCGATAGTTCCCCTTTGACCTGGGAAATTCCTGCGTTCGCCCGCTTTGTGATACGTGCCTGAGCCTGAAAGGGGTTCCAACACAAAAAACAATCCCCTTTCGTGGAGAAAGGGGAAAAGAAGAAACAGAAGATCATGGGGTCATCGGAACTCAGAAAATTGGTGCAAAAGAGAAGAAGTGAGTTTCTTTATGCTTCAACCTTCTCTGGTTTTGCGGTGTGATCAGAGACGGAAACAACTTTCTGGACAACCGCTTTTTCGTAGATGACTTTTCGCGTTTTGCTCAGGGCGCGGCGGCGATATTGAAACCATTCAAAGAGCAAAATCCCGAAAACAAGGTACTCCAGAAAGGAAATAAGCTCGACGGTCGGGGTTCCATGAAACGAAAACAAATCCATGAAGTAAGCGTTTCTCCCCATAGGAGTGAAAATCGGAATCGAGTGCGAAACCCTTCCCTCCGTGTAATCGGGGGTGAGCATGAGGGCGCGACTGGCAAGGAGTTGTGCGGAGACGAGCAGAGCGAGTACCAGAGCGGGAGTGAGCAGAGATTTGCAGTCCTCCAACGCCCTTCCGAGCAGGACGAAGACAACGGGCATTGACCAGTAAAGCAGACGTTCCGTGTCGGTGCCGCCGAGATAGCCCATGACGGCGAAAAAAAGAAGGTAAACCGCCATAAACTGATGTGCGCGCAAAAAAGACCGCGCCGAACGCCACCGATAAAGCAAAACAAAAAGAACGGGTCCGAAAGCCAGAAACAGGGCGTGAATGTAAGTGAGAACGGGCTTCGCGTAAGCCCAGTGCCGTGCCGTGCCGAAAAAGGAAAAGCCTGCCTCCTGCGAAACCGATTTTTTAAGGATGACCAGAGCGAGCAATCCCCACAAAAGAGGGGCAAAATAAACCAATTTTGGGCGCAAGATCGCCTTGAGCGTTTCGGCAATTCCCTCCATCTTTGTGAGCGGATTGTAGACGAACAGAAGAACGAGCGGAATGATGATCGCCACTTCCCGAAACAAAACCCCGAAAAACGAGAGCGCACAAAGCCCGACAAGAAGAGGACGGGGACTCCCGTGCAACTCCAGGTTCTGGAGGCGATTGAGCAAAATCAGCCCACCGAGCAGAAAAACCCACAACATCGGATCGGTGTGCGCGGGGTAAAACCAGAGCCAGCGCGTCGGCGTGTCCCACTGCAACACAAACATTAAACCGAGGGCAGTGCGAATTTTCCAATTTGTCAGATAGAGCCGTAACCAGACGATAAGAAGTGCCAGAGAAACGAAATTGGCAAAGAGATTGACGATTACAAAGCCACGAAACAGGTTGTTGGGGCTAATTTTCGAGACGAGAAACGGCGTCCCCACCCGATAAACCATGGGAGCCTCCCCGATAATCGGCTTGTGCTGAGCAAATTGTTCTGCTACCTGCGTGTAGGCAACCCCCTCCCATCCCTTGCCATCATGATAGGAAATTCGTTTCTGGAAGTTCGCGCCCATTACATTCGCTACTACAAAAACGGCAAATAACAGGATGACTTCGTAAATTCTGCCTTTGCTTCTATTCAAATATTTTCTGCTTTCTTGCGCTTGGAGAGACGGCTTCTTGTTTGCTTGAGGGCAGAACTCGTGCCACCTCTCCCCGCAATTTTCTCCAATTTATGAAAAACTCGTAGGCTTTCGGGTAAGGTCAAGACAGAAGTTTCTCCTCTTTACAGATGATGCCGGAAGAGCGAACGTGCAAACCGCGAAAACAGGAAAACCGATCCTCAATCGCGAACGTAGGAGAGGTGAGCGTCGAAATTAAAAATGTCAGGGGACAACGGAGAGAAGATCAATGCGGAATCAAAACGCCGGGAATCTGAGTTGTCTTGGGGTAGCGGCGGCTATCGGGTTAGTGATTTTGTTCACGCTGTTCAGTCGAACCAAACAGGCACCCAATGTTGCCCCTCCTCAAGTGGTCTTCACGGGGACAGCACAAAATCAATTTGACGGAATGCAAACCCCGATCACCTTGCAAACAAGCGAAACTTATTACGACATTGCGCAGTCCGTCTCCGATCATTGGCGAGAGCAGGGTGGAGCCGACTCTCCCCTTTCGCTTCTGCCGAAAGAGGGATCACGCACCGCCATGCAACACATTCTGTCTTTGCCGCCTGGGAGTTCTCTGCCTGATCTCTGGTTGACCTCCTCGAAAGCCCTCATTGATGATCTGGTTTCCGCAAGCGGAAGCAAATTCGTCAACCGGGATGACTCCTCGCAAATCGGATTGCTGCCCCCGCAACCACTTGTCTTTCTGGTCAAGAAAAGCAAACAGGCGGAACTCGACGCCTATCTCACGCAGGAAAATCCGCTTGCAGTTTTACCAAAAGGCAAATTTCATTTCGCTTGCGCCGACTTGCTTAAGTCCGGCGGGGGCGACAGTGCCGCGCAATACTTGAAGTGGGCTTATAGAGATCAAATCAGAACTATGGAGATCAGTAAGCCCTACACCTTTGGGTCTTACCTGAGTGATCTCAAAGCAAAAGGCTTTGAGAAGCGGCTGGAAGATTCGGGTCCGCTGGCGTCGGAGTTCGCTCAGGACACGCGCCTTGATTTTATTCTTGTGCATAACACCCTCGCGGATCGGGAGTTTCTTCGCGCAAACGGGACACTGTACAAGGTCGTGCCGAAAAAGACCGTCTTTGAGACTCCCGCGATTGTGGCACTGAAATCGGGAATGGCAAAACACGGAGACCGCCTGACGAAGTTCATTCAATTTTTCACGCGGAACAGTGCCTTGCCGAGCCTTACGGGGACAACGGCAATCGAAGATCAGGGAGATGTGAACCGGGAAAAACGGCTCTGGGAGAAGTCTTTCAACGGTGGGAAGCGGCTTTAATTTTCCACCTATCCCTGTAATTTTTTGCACAAATCCTGTACAAACGATGAACCTCAAAGACGAAATCAACTACCGAAGTTTTCTGCTGAAGCGGGCAATCAAGATGCCGCGCTACCACATTCCTGCGGGTATCGGGGTTGCCTCCTCGTTTCTGATTTCTCTTGTTGATCCTCTCTACCCCGGCAATGGGGCATTGTTGCTGTTGGGCTTGACGGCGACAGGAACAGG
>JACMPS010000295.1 GCA_014377395.1 Chthonomonadaceae bacterium | reverse complement strand
CGGAAGCAACTTCGATCTGGCTTCTTTCGGTGAAGGAACTGGCGGCGGGGATCGCTTCGCTGATCAATGCGTTCGACCCGGAAGCGATCTTGTTGGGGGGCGGAATCGCCCGTGCCGGAGAGCCGCTTCTCACCCCCTTAGTCTCTTATCTCGACCAATTCGAGTGGCGACCCACCGGAGGCAAAGTGAGAATTTTGCCCGCGCAACACGGTGAATGGGCGGGAGCCTACGGCGCGGCGCATCATGCCCTGCGTTCACTCTAATCAAGAGCAAAAGAGTACTCTACCACCCACCTGTCCTGGAATAAAAAGAGATCACAGAGGCACAGAAAGTTTTATCCACAGATTAATACCGATGGACACAGATTAAAAGACAAAATACGAAAACAAAGAAATGCGGATTGAAACCAGTCCCTTTCCTTGTCTTTCTCTGTGCCTCCGTGTCTCTAACGCAGTGGGTGGTACATAAAATGAAGTCAGTGCCTACGACGAACGCGAAGGAATAAAATGTCGCTCGACCAGCAGGTAGAACAAATACGAGATTCCGATACTGAGTGCCGTGCCGAACAAAGCCAGAATCGCGAAAACCGTACTTTCCGGGAGTGCATACGGACGTAGCCACAGATGCAACAAAGAGAGAATCGGGAAATGGATTAAGTAAAGGCTATAGGAGAATGAGCCAAGGGCAACTGCAATCTTTGATTCTAACAGATTAATAATCGGATTTTTGCGATCTTTCTTTTGCTTGATCCATTCCGTGCAACCCACGAGCAGGGCCGCAGTTGCTATTCCGATGATTAGCTCTATCACTAATCCCGGGAGATGCTTTCGGAGAATCAAGCCACACGTTATGAAAATTATTATCGAAATGGCAAGGAGGGGTTCAGGAGCAAGAGGTTTCTTCCGGTTCGGCGTAAAATTCAAACTTGCTGCCGCCATACCCATTGCAAAAAGTCCTGTCAGCCAAAAGCAAGCCCCTGCGAAGAGGGGAATGAAGTGGGACAGCATTAACCCACCACCGCAACTCGCAAGGATTGTCACCAAATTTCCGCATCGCTTCCATAGGGGAATGAGGATAAAGGGAAAGATAAGATAAATCTGAAACTCGGTTGCAATGCTCCACATCGGCGG
Organism: Chthonomonadaceae bacterium; assembly: GCA_014377395.1. Classification (GTDB taxonomy): domain Bacteria; phylum Armatimonadota; class Chthonomonadetes; order Chthonomonadales; family Chthonomonadaceae; genus JACMPS01. The sequence goes on along the minus strand of JACMPS010000295.1, from coordinate 2,278 downwards.
ATCAATCGCATGAAGCCAGTTCGTTTTGAGATTATGCACCAGAAACAGATGCGAAATAAGCGCACCTGGAGTGAAGGCGGGCAAGGCAACGTCCCAACGCACCCCGGTCTTCTGGTTCATGCCGGGAACAAGGGCAATCAAAATCAGAAACAGTGCGAGTGCCACGTAGTAAGGAGGCAAGATACGCTTGCAACGACGCAGAAAAAATCGCTGAGTGCCACCCTTCAAGACGCCGCCTGAGCGAACAACCGGAAGCATCAAGCAGTAGCCCGAAAGCACGATAAACACATCAACCGCAACCTGTCCATAAGCTAACCAGAAAAGAGGGCGTTGCAACAATCGAGGAAGTGCAGTCAGATCAATTTCCATGAAAGCGTGATGAATCACGACGAAAAGGGCTGCCATTCCGCGAATACCGTCCAGGTAAGCAAGATGAAGTTGAGGGCGTTGTTGGGGCGTGGGGTCTAAAGCGGATTTGCTTTGCGACGGTTCAATCTCTGTCAATGTGATCTCCTGTTTACAATAGGGCGCAGAGGATAAGTAGGCAAGAATTGTGCCAGAGGACAATTACGATTTGAGGTAAGCGAAGTAGGAGACACTCATTTCGAGGATCATGGCACAAGAACTCTACTGGAAAGAAACAAACTTATGAACAATTTTATCACAATGGAACGCATGGGAGATTATGAACGGGACGGCTTTGTGCTGTTACCCGACCTGTTTTCACCCCCGGAAGTAGCGGCGATGCTCGGCGAGATCGAGAGCGGAGGGCGGGTTGTTGCCAACACTCGCGGCAACGAGGACACGACCGGGCGCAAAGCCAAACTCGCAATCTGGCACGAACTCGGAGACGACATCTGGGCGGCAGCCTCGACGGACCCACGCATCGTGAACGGTACTCGCGCTCTGCTCGGTGAGGAAGTTGCGTTTTTTCACGGCAAAGTCATGCTGAAAGAGGCGGGAACGGGCGGCGCGTGGGAATGGCATCAGGATTACGGCTACTGGTACAATCAGGGCTTTGTATTTCCGCGCATGATCTCCGTTTTCGTGGCACTCGATGCGTCAACGGTTGAGAACGGCTGTCTTCAAGTGCTGAAAGGTTCACACAAACTCGGCAGATTGGAACACAGCAAAGTCGGAACACAAACGGGGGCTGATCCCAACCGTATTGACGCACTGGAAAAACTTTTCGAGCGGGTCAACTGCGAGATGACGCCCGGTTCCGCCCTGTTTTTTCACTCGAATCTATTGCACACATCGGGTCCCAATGATTCAACGAAGCACCGTCGTTCCTTCATCATTTGCTACAACGCTCTCGGCAACCCGCAACTCGCCGAAAAGCAAACCTCTGATTCGCGTCCTTGCCCGGTGGGTTCCGGCTCCGACATTCTGAAATTCGCATGAGCTGGGCAGAAATGAAAACGGAACTGGACCTGGAACTGGAACCAATCGGGGAATTTCCAGGAAGGCAGAGAACGGCGGAGGAGCGTGAACGCGCCAACTTTTCCGCTACCTTGAAGGACACGCTCAAACTACTGAAATTGGAACTCGGTGTGTTGCGGGCGCGAGACCTTGTGTGCGGCATTGATGTTCGGGCGTCGGATTTGAGGGGCGACGGGTTGCCCTCTCCTTCGGCAGTCGCACTTTCCCCGGCGATTGTGCTGATGTTCGAGAGCAAATACGGCTTTCTCAAGATTGGCTTTGATCGCTTCAAGCGATGGGAGCATAATCTGCGGGCAATTGCTTTGCACCTCCAGCATTTGCGAGAAGCGGGGGTGTATGGCGTGGGAAGCAATGGGGAGGCGTATCGGGGGTGGTCGGCAGTTGCCCCGCCACCGCGTCCCCGCAAAAAGAAAAGCCCTCAATCCGCACCGAATCCTTCTCCTTCTGCAACAAGCAAAGAGCGCGAGGCGGCGGAGTTTCTGGCAAAGCATGGCGGCAAAACACCGAATGAAATACTCGCCGATGCGGAAGCGTTTGGAACGGCCTACCGCATGGCTTCCGCCTCGCTTCACCCGGATCGGGGCGGCACTCACGAGGACTTTGTTCGCTTGCAACGGGCAGTAGACCTGCTCAAAGTTCGTTTTCCTTAAAAGCAAAGTAACGAAAAGCCCCTCCCGAAAATCATATCGGGAGGGGCTAATCACAGTAAGGGGCTCACTTTTTGCCCTTTTTCTTGTCTTTCTTTTTGTCTTTCTTCTTTGCCATGATGAGGACTCTCCTTTCCTGCACACAGGCTTGCGGAGACCTTGATTTTTGCCTGTGAGATGCACGTATT
>JACMPS010000294.1 GCA_014377395.1 Chthonomonadaceae bacterium | reverse complement strand
TCGGGGCAGGTGGCACAATGCCCTCCGTGATGAACGCCGCAAATGAGGCGGCGGTGGCGCTGTTTCTGGAACGAAAAATTACGTATTTAGACATAACGCATCGCGTCATTGCGGCGATGAACGCTCATTCTCCCCTTTCTCCGACCCTCGACAATATCTTACAGGCGGATAAGTGGGCACGAGAATGGATCAATAAGGAATAGCGGTGTTGCATTTTTCGGAAAGGGGCTTTGCCCTGTTTTCTATCTAGCTGCACCCAACACTCACCCTATGCACATTCTTAGCATCTTAAAAACCGCTTTTGTTTTCTTTTCCGTCTTGAGTGTTCTCGTGATCGTGCATGAGTGGGGGCATTTTATTGTCGCCAAACTCTGTGGGATGCGCGTGGACGACTTCTCCCTGTTTTTTGGAAAGCGCATCTGGCGTATCGGAAATCGAAACGGTACTGAGTACAACGTGCGGGCGATTCCGCTTGGTGGCTTTGTCAAAATCGCCGGAATGGAACCGGAAGACATCACGATGGGTTCCTACGTTCAGAAACCCGGCTCCAAGAAAAACGCCCGTCTGCTTGCCGGACTGAGTTTTGCGGAACTAAGTGATGTGGACGAACGCAAAATCTCGAATCGAGTGAGCGAGTCAATTTATAACGCGATTGGTACCGATACGAGATTAACTCAGGAGGGGCGTGGCGAACTCGAAACCCTCGTTGGAGCCGAAATCACGAATGAGTCCGAGCGTCGCTACCTGCAAACGGTTTTGGACGCAACTCCTCGTCCGCCTGATCCTCGTGCTTACAATCAGAAGCCGCTTTTGCAACGTGCCGCCGTAATTTTCGCAGGACCACTCGCCAGTTTGCTTTTCGGCTATCTAATTTTCTGCGTGATGGGAAGCACAACGGGCTTGCCGCAGATCCCCGACAAAGATGACAAAACCGAGGCAATTGTCGGCATGGTCGTTCCAGGAAAGGTGGCGGCAAAAGCAGGCATGAAGACCGGCGACAAAATTTTGTCAATCAATCAGACGCCTGTTTCCAGTTGGAAAGAACTTGTGACGCTCATCAGTGCAAACCCGGAGCGACAAATTAATGTTTCTGCCCTGCGTGGAACGGAAACCATCCGATTTCAAGTAACCCCTGTTGCAGAGCAAATCACTGAGGAAGAAAACGGCAAAAAGGTAGAGAAAAAAGTAGGACGACTCGGAATCGGAATTAGTCCGATTTGGCGTCGCTATGATAGCCCGCTCATTTCGATCAAGCAGGGAACAAGTATCATCGCTTATCAGGTGCAGATGATCTTCACAACAATTTTCAGCCGTCACGCAAGCGAAAACCTGAGTGGTCCAATTGGCATTGCTGGACAGATGCACTCGGATAGCCAGGGAGGAGTCAATCACATCTTATTGACTGCGGCGCAACTCAGTGTCAGTCTCGGCGTAATGAACCTGCTCCCTATTCCCATTCTGGATGGTGGGCACCTTGTCTTGCTTGCATTGGAAGGGATTCGCCGCCGCAAACTCTCATTTCAAGAGTTTCTCGCGGCACAGAAAGTCGGCATTTTTATTATTGGAACGCTGTTCATCCTCGTGATGTACAATGATATCAAGCGTCTTTTCTTCAAGGGCTAAATGGAACACAAACTAGAAATCGGTCTTTTGCAAATTATCGCACAGAATGTGCGCCTTCCCCGCTCTCTCATTGTGGATGAGGTGCGCGTAGATGCTCCGTCCGTGATTGCCATTCCGCCGCACAATGGGGAGAAACTGAAGGCATCGGCGGGAGAGCAGAAATTGCGGGTTCTGATCACGGAACCGAATATCAACGCCGTTCTCGCCGTCAATATCCCTGAGAGTGTCCCCGTCAGAAATCTGAAAGTGGAGGTGATGTCCGGGAAAATGAAGGTAAGCGGTCACTATAAGATCGCGCCTTTTACGGTGGATGCTGTGCCTGTCATTGAAAACGGAGTTCGAGTGAAAATTGATCTAAGCGGAGGCAAGTCGGGGATGTTCGGAATGCCTTCGGCGATGATCGGCTTTATCGAAAGCGAGGTCAATCAGAAGATGAAGATTGATCTTTCGCTTTTGCCTTTCCCCGTACAACTCGATGCGATCACCTGCGAACCGGGGCGTGTCATTATTACGGGGAGAGCCAAACTTTCCTATCCGCTTCCTCCCGCACTGACGGGGAGTTCCGCATTTTTGCCGAAGTAGTCAAGTTTTGGCTCACGCAACTCAGATCAGATAAGTTGATTTTGGCTCCCTCCCCTTATGCAACTTATCTTGTCCCTTAGCGAAGAGGTTTTCAGATTGTTGCAAGAGAATCCGGGGAATGAATTCCCCGGCTACAAAGGCGCGAAGTCCACCTTCGTGGACTCAATGCAAAGACAACCGCGATGATTTTAGTTCCAACCTCCTGACCCCCTCTGCTTCACCGTAAAACGAAACTGGTGTATCCGAGTTTTGTCCATATGGGGCGGTACTCCTCCGAGCGCGGAATTTATTCCTGCGGTAGATGCGCTAACTCCCTCCTAACCTCCCCCTTGCATAAGGGGAAGGAAAAGGATTCATACGCGACCTCTTCTGAGCGTAGGAGAAAAACGTCACTCGTCGGGGATGGGGGCGTGAGGCTGAACAATTGTTTTGTCGGTTGGTTTCCAGCGTGAGGCTTCAGGATAACTCACCGGAGGGGGCGACGGAACCGGAGAAAAAACGGGAGCGATAACGCGCGAGAAATCGGGTTTTGTCGCTGTTTTTTTCGCTTTATGGGGCGTAGAACTGAGGGAGTGCCACCGCGCAAAACCGATTGATAGGGCAAAAAGCAAAAGCAGAAGAGAGACCGCCACTCTCTGCCGCATGGCATGGGTACGGGCTTGATTGATCTTGTTTGGCTTTGGTAGATAAGCGGGTGTCCAGAGTTGCGTCTTCTCGGAGGGCGATAGCGGAAACATACTCTGCGTTTTATCGAGTTCCTGCTCAGACATCCCTAAATCGTAACGTGTCATTCACACTTGATTTCCTTTCTTTTTTCTTTCTTTGGAGTATCGTGACAATGGTTTCTTCGACCTCTCAAATGACGACTGACGACCTGCGACGTTATCCGCCCCGCTCCCTGCAAACCGGAACCTACTTTTCTCAGGCTTTGCAAAAAGAACAATCTTTCGCTTACTATACCCCGGAATCGTGGAACGGTGACCTGAGTGAAACAACTTCACGCTATCCGCTTCTGATCATGTTGCACGGCTTAAACAGCGATTACCTGGGCTGGCACACCTGCACTCGCATTGCGCGTTATGCGTCCGCTTATGGCATGGTAGTTGCTTTCCCGGACGGCGGAAACGGCTGGTACACCAACGCCACAGACGGTACTGCGGACTACGAAGACGATCTGATCAACGACTTTTTGCCACACCTGCAGAAGACACTTCCTCTTTTGCAGGAAAAGAAGAATCGTGCAATTGGGGGCATGAGCATGGGAGGATACGGTGCCGTCAAAATTGCGATGAAGCACTGGAGCCTTTTCGGAACGGCTGTGTCGCATAGTGGGGCTTTCGAGAAGCCCCAGATCAAAGACGCGCATCCTGTCTTTGGACACCCCACCGAAAACGCACAGTGCCGCCGCAAAGAAAACCCGTTTGCCCTCGCGGAACTCGGAATGTGTCGCTGGCCCACCGAGCGTCCCTACCTTTATCTCGATTGCGGAGAGGAAGATTTTCTTCTCGACACAAACCGCCGGCTGCGTGATCATCTTCACTTTATCGCCTATCCTCACACCTATACCGAGACGCAGGGACAACATACTTACCCCTATTGGGATCGCGCGTTCCGAACGATTCTGCCCCGCATCGCAAACCGGATTGGTGCGGAGCGTCTGCCCCTTCCTCAACTCGTGAAGCCATAGCCCCTTCCCCTCCGTAAAGAAGACAGAGATTAGGGGTTAGGTTGTAGGGATCAGGGAAATGCAGAGGGAGAAGCAAATCTTCACCTCAACTATGACACTCAATGCTTAACACTTTCTTTTACGGGACTACTCTTTGCCTACACGCACCAAAAACCGCTCTCAAATCGAAGCCTTGCTTACGCTCTCCTGTATGGGTCTGGTGCTTTGCGCCTTGCTCTTTGTCTACCTCGCGAAGCGAACTCCCCTGCCCAATAACGTGATTTCGCTGAACGATGCGACGGCTCCACAGATTGCCGCTGCCCTCGAAATAGACGCCCCGACTTCGCAACAGATAGTCGCTTATCGAGAGGCACACGGCGGGTTCCGGCACTGCGAGGAACTGTTTGACCTGACTCAAAAGCAAGTGACGCCCGACCCTTTGCCCCCCGTGAAAAAGCCGAAGTCCAGCGCAAAAAAAGGAATCAAGAAGCCTGTCGCACCTGAAAAGGAGGTTTCTTCTCTCCCTGCGACTTCCCCGCTTCCGCTTGTTCCTCTGCTTTCGGAGTCGAAGATTCGCCCGTTGTTGCCGCGCCTGATTGTGCGTTCACCAGGAGCCGTATTCTGGAAATTTGCGGGGGCGACTGCGTTTCTCCTGATCGCACTGCTGTTCGTACCACCCTTTCTGAGATCGAAGGCGTCCGGAGATCCCTACTTATTCCCTCTCTCGCTCACGCTTGGTGCGCTCGGCATGGCACTGATGTACAGCATCAAAGACCCGCTCCGGGACATTCCCGCCTTTCAGAATCATCTGCTCGGTCTGATTTTAGGAGTAATTGTTTATGTGATTGCCGCTCGCATTGCCCCTGCCGCTCGTTTTCGCCTGACACGCTATCCCTATCTTTATGTGTTTGCATCGGCGGCACTGATCGGGGCGTTGGCACTTTTCGGAGGCGGACCCGGCGGCGTCAAATTGCGACTTTTCTTTGTGCAACCCGTTGAAATCGTTAAAATTTTGCTTGTCTTTTTCCTTGCGGCTTACCTGCATGACCGCGCCGCCCTCATTGCAGACTCGACGCCCCGCAAAACCACGAAAGGCACTTCCAAACACGCCCTGCCCCGCCGTGCCGATATTGCGCCGCTCGCGGTGATGTACGGATTTGCGCTTGCGCTTTTCATCGTCGTGAAAGATCTGGGACCCGGATTGCTTTTGTTCACAACAGCACTTGCCGCGCTTTACCTCACCACCGGGCGAAGCGGGTTTGTCGGCGTAGGGATCGGGCTACTTGTCCTTGCGGCGTATGTCGGGTATGGGCGGCATTTCGGTGTGTTTGCCACACGTGTGGATATGTGGCGTAGCCCTTTCGCCAACACTCACGCAAACGGTTTGCAACTCGGTCAAGCATTGTGGGGCATGGCGACGGGCGGTTGGGAAGGAAGCGGCTTGGGCATGGGTTCGCCGGGAACGATTCCTCGTGCGGGTTCGGATATGGCGTTTGCGGCGTGGACGGAGGAAACGGGGATTTTTGGCGGGTTGCTGGTGCTGACGCTTTATGGTATTCTGATCTGGCGCGGTTGTGTCATTGCGATGAAGGCAAACACCGAGTTTGATCGTACTCTGGCACTCTGCCTCACGGCTCTTTTCGGTTTGCAAACCCTGCTTATTCTAGGCGGCGTGACCGGGCTAATTCCGCTTTCGGGGATTTCTTTGCCGTTTCTTTCTTACGGAAACAGTGCGCTTGTCGCCGACTTTCTCCTTCTCGGATTGCTACGTGGAATCTCGGCTCCCCCAACAGGCGGAGTTGGCAGACCCGCACCCAGTCCCGGCACAATCCTTGCGATTCGTCGTTTTTCGCTGGGCATGACGGCGGCGATTGTCGGCGTGATCGGTATTATTCGGCTTGGCACTTTGCAACTGCTTCACGCCGATGAGATCGCCACACGCGCCATTGTCACCCCCGACGCCGATAAGATTTCACGTCCTCACATCAATCCTCGCCTTGCGCTTATCGCCCGTAACATTGCGCGTGGTTCGATTTATGACCGTAACGGGCTTGTGCTGGCAACCTCCCGCCCGGAAGAGCGTCGCAAGGAAATTACAAAGGCGATCCGTGATCCCCTCGAAGCGAAAAAACTGATTGAATCGCGCCGCCGCTATTATCCGTTCGGTGAGAATTGCGCTCATCTTGTGGGCTACGTTGATCCGGCAATCGGAGGGCCCTTTGGATTGGAGAAAGGGTACGACGACGACCTGCGCGGGTTTGCAAATTATGCCGACCTGCTGACGGATTACCGAAACCGAAATCTTCCCGGCTATCGCCCCCGCGAGGGCAAAGACCTGTATGTGACGCTGGACGCAAACCTGCAAAAAACCGCGATGCAACGTCTCGCTTTTGCTGCCAATGCACTGACGGATGGGCGCACCGGAAAGCCTAAGGACAGAGGGGCGTTTGTCCTTCTGGACGCAACGAACGGCGATGTCCTTGTCTCGGCGAGTCTGCCAACCTTCGATCCGAACCGACTGACGCCGGAGCAGATTCACGAGTTTGTGTCGGGGACGGATGCCAAACTGGAAGCACGTCTTGTAAACCGGG
>JACMPS010000293.1 GCA_014377395.1 Chthonomonadaceae bacterium | reverse complement strand
TTTGGCAAAAGCGGAAAAACTTTTGTTTACTCGTGCTACACAATGGGGTAGTAGTACGCCCGATGAGCGAGAAGAGCGAATAGAAGAGCTGGAACTCTTCCTGAAAAGCATTATTTCTGCACCCGAAAAAGAGCGTGATCTGGAAATGCAACTACGTATCCTGAAGCGATTAGCAGAGATTTACCTGACCCATGGAGACTTTCAGAAATCTATCGCTTATGCACACGAACAAGTTGAGTTGAGTCGTCACCTTCTCGGTGAAGATCACTTGATGACCGGAGGAGCCTACAACGATCTTGGCTTGGTTCTGCTTAATTCCGAGCGTTTTCCGGAGGCAGAAACGTATCTCAGTCGGGCTTTGGCGATTGCTCGGAACAGCAAGCAGCAAAATGGAGAAAGTATTTCGCTTTGCCTGAGCAATCTCGCAATTGTTTGTTTGCATCAAAGTAAGAGACAAGAAGCAAAGAAACTATTACAAGAATCCCTAAAAATTCAGCAAGGACGATTGACTGTACCGCACTTGAGTACTGCTTATTCCCTGAGCCAACTTGCGGGCATTGAGCAGATCGAGGGACATTATCAGGAAGCGGCGGATTACCAGCAACAAGCCCTTTTTATTTTCCGAGCACTTCTACCAGAAAGTCATGTAGACATTGCAATCGGCGTCAACAATCTGGCAACAATCTATTATCAGCAGGGGAAGTTGCTGGAGGCGGAAAAGTTGTTTAACGAAGCCCTGACAATCGCTATTCCAGTTCTCGGTGAAGACCATCCGACAACAAAGATGATGTGGAACGTTTATCGAGATTTTCAACAGGAGAAGGGCGTAGCTCCGGCACTCCCTTAATCTTGTTCTCAAAATGGGCTAACGTTCTTTCGATTTTCGCCGTTGACCTCTGGGTTTTCGGCGTTTTCCTTTTGCACAAAACTTATTTTCCTTTGCCCCTCCAGAAATCCCCCTATCTGACCGATGATTTCTCCGCAACTCAGAGAAGAAGGCGCAGGACAATTCCGGTTGTCCCCGTTTCTCTTCCCCATTTCTACAGGAGAAACCTACCGATGCCCGACTTTATGCCCAAAAACGATACCGAGTACGCCGCATGGCTCGCCAACTTCAACACCGTCACCACCGCCAACCTCGCCGCCCTCGGACTTGTTACCGGAGACCTCACGCCCTCCACCGCCGGAACCACCGCGTTTAATACTGCGATCACCAACTTTGTCTCCGCGAAAGCCTCCGCCAAAAGTGCCACGCAGGGAAAAAAGAGTTCCCGCAAAACCATTGAAACCGTCTCGCGCACCCTCGCCAAACGCATTCAGGCAAACCCCGCCGTCTCCAACAGCCTCAAAGAGCAACTCGGCTTGACCGTTCGCACCGCCCCCTCCCGCGCCATTGCCCCCGCCAATCCCTTTGCCCTGGTCGTCACCGGTTTCGACAACGGCGTCAACGCGCTTCTCTGGAACCGCAATGGCTACGCGGCGGGTGTGCAGTACGTCATCGAAGCGCGGATCGGCAATGAAGCCGAGTTCAGCATGGTCGGAACCACCACGAAATCAAAGTTCGAGCATGGCGAACAGAAGCCCGGTGTTCAGGCGATTTATCGGGTCTACGCACAACGCGCCTCGATCCAGAGCAACGTCTCCAACGAAGCCGTCGTCTACGCCGCGTTTCCGATTCGAGCTGTCGCCCCGCTTTTACGTGTTGCGTGAAGGACTGTTTTCGTCCGATCAAATAACACAAAACTCGGAACGTCCCCCGCTTTTTAGAGAAGAGTGCGGGACGTTCTTCGTCGTGAAAAAGAAGCGCGAGGGGTAGCGCAGAAGTGCAAAGATCAAGAGCGTGTTGTCACCCGGCGAGAACTGTGCTATCATCTCTCAATCCACTTGCAATGAGGTACTGAGCAAAATGATCGAAGAAACAAACCCTTCCTCTTCTCCTGTTCCCGAAACTGAGGAAGACGAAATGCGCGACCTTTACGATGCCTCCGTTCTCAAAAATGGAGTGCGTGGAAGATTCTACGAGCCACATAAAAGCGGGACAAACCTCGCTCTGATCGATCCCGACTTGCGCCTTGCCTTTCCTACCGATGAGGCAGTGAATAAGGCTTTGCGCTCGCTCTTAAAATCGGCGTGATCGCGGCAATACTCCTGAACGCCTTCCGTCACGCAAAAAAGCCGATCCGTGATACAATAAAGAGGAAAGGAGGCAAACCCGATGCCCACTCCCATTGAAAAGATTTACAACGACCATATCCGTTCCCTCTCCA
>JACMPS010000292.1 GCA_014377395.1 Chthonomonadaceae bacterium | reverse complement strand
CACGACTGCCCGAATCCGCTTCGCCCGTAATCGTCGCGTAGCTTCGGGTCTTCCTTGTTGATCTCAAAGGCAAGTTGCGCCTCTTTGCTCGTGACCAGACCGTAAGCACGATTCATAAAGGTGTCCATGCTTTTTACGGCGTCGCTGTGCGCTCCCTTTAGCCCGTCAATCGCACCGAGCAGTCTTCTTCGTCTGTCTAGCCGGGTCAGGTTGACGCCGCCGGGAAGTTGCAGGTCATTCACCTTGTAGTTTCCATCCGCCGGGTTGCCGGCAAAAAACGGATTGAGCGAACCACCGAGGAAACCCGCGCCCTGTCCCTCTGCGCCGCCGAGCATGGTGACATAGGGGGGCAGGTGATTTTGCAACCCGAACTCGTTGGCGATCACAGAGCCGTAAGAGGGAAATTCCACCGTTGGCAGGGGCAGATAGCCTGTCTGCATATAATGTTGAGCGCGTTCGTGCGCCCCGTCTCCGTGCGAGACCGAACGCAGGATCGCCATTTTGTCCATCTGGCGTGACAATTTCGGCAGATGCTCTCCGATGAAAACGCCGCCGACATTGGTTTCTAGTGCCGAAAAGGGTCCCTGAATGTCAATGCCCGCTTTCGGCTTGGGATCGAAAGTGTCAATATGGGAGGGGCCGCCTCCCATCCAGAGCATAATCACGGAGGTTTGCTTTTTCGTTTTGCCACCGGGCTTTACGCCGTCAGCGTGGGCTTCAAGTGCCAGAAACTCCGGCAGAGACAATCCGAGAAACGAAATCGCGCCGACTTTCAGTAAGTCGCGGCGAGTCAATCCGTCACACGTTTTGTCTACATAGGAACCGAACTGCGCTAATTCTTTCTCGTTCATTGTTTTCTCCAGAGGGTCAGTGTCATCGTTGAAATCAAAGACGCTTCTCAACGTCCTGTCAAAAGTATAGAATTATTTTTCCGTGTGCGAATCGCTCCTCACAGACTGAACGGATCTAAGCGCGACCCGGTGCGTCGTCTCGTCCTCCGCCCACACCTGCGTTCCCGCCACTACCTATTCAGATTTTCACTTCTCATAGAATTGGACTTTCTGAACAAATTTGTTGAAAGAAGAAGTGAGCAAAGTCAATGTGTCCTCATTTGGATCATGCCTATCATACGAATAATAGTCGCGATTCCAGTAGTAAACCTTGCCTTCGTTCTCGCCTTTATGAGCAATACAGATGTAACTTCCTGCGGCATCGTTCGTGAATGGAAGCAACCAGTCAGGAATCTCTCCATAACAACCGAAAAACTGTCCTGCAACATCGTATGCGGGTCCATCGTCCTCACAAAGCGTCGTAAAGAATTCCGTAACGAGGGCGTGTTTGATGCTACCATCATCGTAGTAATCACCCAGTGAATAGTAGGCAAATCTATTAAATCTAGGTACCCCCGCTTTGAATATAAGCAAAAAGTCTCGATACTGTTGCGGAATTTTGAGTTCCATTTCGGTTTCCCATGCAACTAATTTTTCTTCCGTAACCGTGTTTTCTTGAGAGTAACAGTATTCAAGATCGTTAAAGGATGCCATTTTTCTCCCACTTGCCATGTTCCGCCAGGAAATTCAGGAGGCAACATTTTCAACACTCAACACTTCTTCTCAGTGATTAAAGAGAAACTCTTTTGAGTTGAGGAGTACCCACATCAAATCTTCGTAGCCCTCTTTCGGGGAGGGAGCGGCTTTCAGGTAGTCGGTGGCTTGTTTGCGTTCCGTCTCAGTGGGGAAACGGGCGAGTGAATTCAGGTAAAGATCATCGAGCAAAGCCTTCGGGGTGCGGTCTCCAAGACGGTTCAAGATTCGGCGGGTCAAAAAGCCGTTTGTGTCCGCGATTTTGTTGTTCAGCGTGGGCCCGTTCATCAGGGCAAGAGCCTGACTCATTGAGGTTTCCTGACTTGGCTCCGCCACCTGCAAGCGACGACTGCGCCCGAACACGTCCAGAAAATACGAGCCGACGGTGTTGTCGCTGAGGTTGATCGCCGTTGTTCCCACACGCACTCCGGGAAAATTCTCCGGGACTTCGGTGGCAACGACTACCGCATCGAGCAATTGCTGAGACCCCAGACGCTTGATGTAGTAATGGCTGAAGTTTTTGTTGTCGTCTCCATTGGTGGCATTGGGTTTGGAACTGAGTTGATAGATTCGCGAGTTGCAAATCGTGCGAATGAGTTGCTTCAGGTCATAGCCATGCGAGACGAAATCCTCAGCAAGTGCGTCGAGAAGCGGAGCGTTAATCGGCGGGTTGGTTGCTCGGAAATCGTCAACGGGATGCACGATGCCGCGCCCGAAAAACTGTTTCCAGACGCGGTTGACGGTTGCTTTTGCGAAAAACGGGTTTTCTTTTGCAGTGATCCAGTTTGCGAGTTGGACGCGCACATCTCCGGTCGCGTTTTTCAGGTTTGCTTCATCGGTCAGAAATTTAGGTTGCATTACCTGCCCGGTTCGCAATTGCTTGACCTGTCCGTTTTCGTCCGTAAAGACCACGATTTCGTCTCGCCCGGTTCCACCTGTCTGGTGCGTTTTTGCGAAAAATGCCGCAAAACTCCAGTAGTCATCCTGTTTCCAGCGATCAAAGGGGTGATTGTGGCAACGGCAACATTCAAGGCGCACCCCCATAAAAATCTGTGAAGTCGAGGTAGTGAGTTCCGCCGGATCGTCCGTCACGCGGTAATAATTCGCCGCTCCCGACTCGTTTTTGTAGGTCGAGCCTTTTGCAGTGAGAAGGTCACGTACAAAGCGATCAAACGGCTTGTTCTCCGCGAAACTCTCACGGATAAAGCGCGTATAGGCTTTGACTCCGTCTTCTTTCAGCAAGGTTTGCGTGTTCCGCAACAGGTCTGCCCATAAAATCGTCTGGTAGTCTTTGTATTCGGGACGTTCGAGCAATTCATCAATCAAGCGACTGCGTTTCTGCGGATCGGTGTTTTCAACAAAGGCGCGTACCATTGTGGGAAGCGGCGGGGTTCCTGCAATATCGAAGTAGACCCGGCGAAGAAAAGTGGCGTCATCCGCGAGATCTGAGGGAACGAGATTAAGCGTTTTGAGTTTTGCGAGAACGTGCGTGTCAATGAAATTGTTGGCTTTGATTGCAGGGTAGTTCGCCATCGGCTTTTGCGGTTGAACCATCACCTGCGAAAGCCCGACTTTGCCGCCGTAGCGCACCATCACATTGGCTTCACCCTTTCGCAACGCCGTCAACTTTCCTACTGAGTCAACAATGGCGATGCCGTCATCGTCACAGGCAAACCGGGCAAAGGGCGTTACGTCGCGCTCAGAGCCATCGGTGTATTTCGCCATCACGATGAGTTGATGCCGGGAGTTCGGTTCGCGAATTAAGCGTAGACCGGGCGTCACCGCCAGCGAATCGAGTTTAGGGGCGGATACGACGGGTTCGTAATGTGCCAGCCGGATTATGTTATTTGATTCGTTTTGTGAAGTTGAGGCGGGGGCGGGAGTGTAGTTCGCCCCTGCCTTTACCCACGCCGTAAAGAGTTTGACTTCAGGCCCGTCGGGCTTAAAGCGTCTGCCGCCGCCGTGTGGGATTTCTCCAGTTGGCTTTTTGATAATAAGGCTGAGTGACGGCTCTTTTTTGTTGACGCGATGCCCGCTCGCTCCGTTGACAATCGTTTCCCAATCCTTTTTCGCTTCATAGCCGAAGAAAGAAAGTTTAAGTCCGCCCTGCCCTGTCGGTGCGCCATGACAGGCACTTCCCGTACAACCGTTTTTCACGAGAATGGGAGTGATTGCGTTCTCAAACGAGATTCGGGCGTCTGTGCGCGTATTTTTAACGGAGAACTTTGCCTTCGCCGAGTGTCCTCCCGCTGTTGCCGTCACCTCGGCGGTTCCGTCACCAACGGGATACGCCACGCCGTCTTTTCCCACTTTGACCACACCGGGATTCGAGGAGGTAAACGTTGCGGTCTCGCTCAAATCTCTTTCACTGCGATCCGTAGCGATGCCAACCGCCGCCAGAGTCTGGAAAGAATAAGAGCCGTCCAGAATCGCGTTTTGTGGTTCCAAAGTCAGGCGAGAAAGAGGGGCGGACGCAACGGTGACTTTAGACGTAGAGGCGTGTTTTCGCTTTGCGGTTTGTGCGTTTGCCGTGAGCGTCAGGCTGGAGAGGAAGAGTGCAAGAAAAAGTGTGTGCGTTTTCATAGGCGTGTGGACGGTCCAACTTTTAGCGTTCACGGAAAAAGGACTTAACAAAGTGTTGGCAGAAACGATGCTAAATCTTTGATCAAGGCGAAACCGAATGAGTTTGGTGTTCAAAGGACACGGGGCGGCACGCCTCTAGCGGGGAATTTATTCCTGCGACAAATATGCTAGGGCAAACACACCAACTTTACTGCTCCAGCACACTCAGGGATAACATTCGGAGAATTACTGTTGTAGACTCTTCAACTCCCTACTTTTCCCTTCTTCCATTATAGTCACTTTCGTCCTGAATCGCAAGCGTTTTAGAGGGTAAGAATCTTTATTTTTGCGAAGAATAGCAATTTTCTCTGCATTTATAAGACGGGACTGAAAAGAAAGGGGGTTCGGCTCCGCTCATATCCTGCACTGTGGATTTCCACAGTCTTACCCCCTGTGGAAAACCCCCTAAAAAAACAGGGTATCTCCACGAGGCACAAATCAGAAGAGAGAGCGCATACTATCGCTATCGAAATCCCGGTATTTCTGGTATTAGTCCAGAACAGCAAACAGGAAACAAAATGAATATGACCGCTATTTCTGTTCTACTTGTCGAGGCCGATACGCTGATACGTGAGTGTCTACGTAATCCCGTCGAAGGTGACTCCGATATGGAAGTGTGCTGGGAAGCCGATGATGGACTGAAAGCCCTGTTGCTTGCACAACAACATGGGCCCCAACTCGTTTTGATGGACGCCCTGTTGCCCCGCATGGATGGCATTGAAGCCACCCGAATCTTACGTCAACGCCGACCCGAAATCAGAATTATTTTAATGGGCGTTTACGAACAGGCACGCGCTCAGGCAATCGCCGCCGGAGCCGATGAGTTCGTGACAAAAGATTGTGGTTGTGAAGCGATCCGTGATGCGATCCGCAGGTTGGTATCAAATGTTTGAGAGTTTGTATCCCTATTTTATCAGTTTTATTGAGCCTTGAATCAAGGAGTTTTATGATGATTTACACCGATAACCCTTCTCAGTCCGATTTCGAGAAACTCTTTCTCCGAAGCCAGCGACGTGCCTATAATCTGGCTTATCGCTTGACGGGCAATGCCTCCGACGCCGAGGACGTGGCGCAGGACGCTTATGTGCGTGCTTGGGACAACTTCGAGACGTATGACGCGAACCGCTCTTTCGAGGGCTGGCTTTTCCGCATCATCACCAATCGTGTGATTGACCTGCGCCGCCGCCAGAAGCGTGTCCCGATGTACTCACTCGATACTCCGATCATGGGAGACGACGAGGGACAGCCACTCAGCCATGAGTTTGCCGCCCCGGACAGCAATCCGGAAGACCTCGTGATTGACCCGATCATGGACGAGCGACTTCAGAAAGCCCTTTCCGCTCTGCCCGAAGATTACCGCGACGCAATCCTGCTGTGTGATGTCGAACAGCGTTCTTATCAGGAGATTGCCGAGAAAATGCACTGTGCAATTGGCACGGTTCGCTCTCGCATTCACCGCGCTCGTGTGATTTTGCGTCGTACTCTGGAGATTGACAAAGCCGTGGGGCGTACCCCGCGACGCTCCTCTGTCTCCAAGCGTACTCCTGAAACCGCTCTCTGTGCCTGAGCGAACAATCACATTGGAAACGGTACGGTGAGTCTTTTGCTGTGGGACGAACTCCTCAGGGGTAATAGGGCGTGAGCGTGCGAGAAAGTCATTGCGGCATGGACCGTGACGGACGTCTTGTGCGTTCTTGCCGAGGAAACCGACCTGAACGCCGAAAACATCGTGTTGGTCTGTCACAGTCTCAAAACACATGCCGCCCTTCTGTATGAGCGGCTCGCCCCCCGAAAGAGCACATCGCCTCAAGGAACGTTTTGAGTGACACTCCAACACTGAACACGGCAGTTGGCTCAGCATCGCCGAGTGCGAGTTACCGGTCTTTTCGCGTCAGTGCCTTAACCGCCGCCTCGCCGATCTGGGAGCCTTCAGAACGGAGAAAGCGGCGTAGGAAAAAGAGTGCAATGCACACCCGGCGAACGTGAGATGGCAGTTCACCACAAAGGATGCCCGAACAAAACCCAAACAATTGCATCCCGTTACGAAACCTTAATCTTTGAAGCGGGCAGACTGCCGGCGGTTACGCCTATAGTCCCGCCGACACAACGCAATCCGTTGCCGAAACTTAAAAAGAAATTTGCAACATCGAAGAAGGGTTTCCGTCATAAAAAGTAATCTGAAACAACCTTTAATGCGACTTTTCTCCGAGAGTGATTTAGTCGTGAGACGGAAATTCTGCTTTGAGACAGAACAAACATTCAGTTCGACAACTTTTTGCTGTTTTGACCTCTCTTCTCGCTTTTCTATGGGTGAGTGGTCCCATTCATGCGACTCCGATTGAAGCAAGAAAATCGTCTCGATCTCAACCCGCTAATCCCCCTATCTCGATCTCGCTTACCACAGTTAGTACCACACTTACAAAGCCCGACACCACTCAACACATTCTCGTCACCGCCGTTCTGAAAGACGGCACTCAACGCGATGTCACCTCCGAATCGAAGTTTACCACCTGGTCACCGAAACCAAT
>JACMPS010000291.1 GCA_014377395.1 Chthonomonadaceae bacterium | reverse complement strand
AACTCGCCCCGATTGATAGAACTTTGTGAGGTTTACAAAAATGCTTTTACCAATCTGTTTTCTCCTTTTTGCTCCAATAACGAAGCCGCCTGTCACTCGCCCGCCTCTGAATTGGAGTGCGACCGCACCTCTGCTCGAAGCCTGTTCCTGCGCGGTTCCCTGCCCCTGCAACTTCGGGGAGAGCCCTACGCTGGGCTATTGCCACACAGTGTACGCCTACAGACTCAAAAAGGCGACGTACAACGGCGTGACGCTGGACGGGCTGGTGTTCGGGGGTGGAGAAGCAGACAAAGGCGCAATGGGCTACCTCGATCTAAGGGCAACCCCGGCACAGGCAAAAGCACTCGAAGAACTCGCAAAAGCGGTCTTTGCAAAGGGCGGTGCTTCGGGCGGAACACGCAAGTTTGTTCCTACCCAAATTACAACATCGCAAACAAAACAGAATTTCTCCGTGAAATTCGGAGAGAGTGGCGGGTTTGCGGCAGACTTGATCCTCGGTGCGGACAGGAAAACACCGATCATCGTTGAGAACAATGTCACCTGGCCCGTAAAACGCTTTTCCAAAGGAAAAACAACCGCTTTTCGTTACCATGACAACGTGGGAAATCGTATTGAGGTTAGCGGCGTCAACGCTAATCTAGGAGAGTTTAGTCTGAGTGGGGGAACGGCAAGCGCAAAAGCAGGAAAAGCCGGAAAGCCGATCTTCGTTGCAAAAGCCTGTTGCACACCAAAGAAGTAGGGAAGACGAGGTTAATCAAACGAGTAAATCATAAGATTGAGGATGCAACCATGCGTTCTCAATCTTATTTTGTCTCTGCAAGCACACGATGCTTCGTGTGTAAATTAAGACATAAATCGCAAATATAAAGCCCGTGAAATTTAGGTTGACAGACACAAAAAGTCATGTTATACTCTTTTATGGAACTTATTAAACGTTTAAGCCGTCTACTTAAACGTTTCACCCTTGCAGGAGCGCAATCATGACGGAGATGCTAAACCAACCCGCAAGAAGAAATAATCCGACGATACGTGAAGTCGCCCTGTTCGCCGATGTGTCGATTGCGACTGTTTCTAATGTCCTTCACGGCAAAGACACGCTTTATACGGCTCTTACCGCTGAGCGAGTGAGAGGAGCCGTGCGCGAGTTGGGCTATCGTCCAAATAGTGTTGCCCGCAGTTTAGTGGGGCAACGCACGAAGACGCTTGGGTTTGTAGTCGAACAGCCGCATGGACGACTGACTCGCAACTCCTACATGAGTCAGTTGCTGGACGGTTATCTTGAGTTTTCGGTGCGAGTAGGCTATCAAATCAAGATCATTACGCTGACGAACAGCAGTTGTGAGATCAATCGGCAACAACTCGATGACGGCTCTGTGGATGGTCTCGCACTTTTCGCACCACCACAGGACAGTCCTTTGTTGACGTGGGCGTCCTCTACTCGGATTCCGGTTGTGGTTGCAGGAAGTGTCCCGCAACCCTGCGCTTTACCGCAGGTAGATTTCGACGACGAAGGCGCGGCTTACCGGGTAGCCACATGGATAATCGGGCAGGGACATTGCTCGATTGGTAGAATCACCGGACTTCTTTCGCAATGGAGTGCACGGCGTCGAGAGAGGGGTATTCTTCGAGCGTTTCAAGAAGCGGGTCTCGATCTCTCCGACACATGGCGATACGAGGGGGACTACTCTTCATGCTGTGGCGAAACAGGAGCGATCTCTCTTCTCGAAGCCAATCCTGATCTCACTGCAATTATTTGTGGCAATGACCGCGCCGCACTTGGAGCCATTACCGCTCTACAACAACGGGGCATTTCTGTTCCCGATACCGTCTCGATTGTCGGTTTCGACGACATGGACACCGCACAGTGGATCAACCCTAAGTTGACGACAATGCGGCAACCCATGAGTGAAATGGGCATGAAAGCCGCTGAAATTTTGATCCGTCACATCGAAACCGGTATTCGTGATGAGGCGGCAAACCTGCTCTCCGGGGAATTAATAATTCGTCAGAGTGTCCGAAACAGATAGAGAAAGCCGTTTTCCTTCACGCATCTGCACACGGAGTTTGATTTTGTTTATTTATTATTTAAGGAATGCATTATTTAGGAAATGCAAGAAAGGAGCAACAATTTGCGAAAACGCACTGTTCTCTTGAATTTATTGGCATTGGTGTCAGTCGCCGTTCTCGGCGGGGGACTGACCGGTTGTAGCAAAGACGCGGCTTTGTCGAAAGACGAAGAGCAACGCTTTAAAAATCCCTCCAAGGAAATGCCGAAAGAAGCGGCTGATTACATGAAAACACACGGTGGCGGCAAACCTGCCAACACAAAGTAACCTGTACCCACTCATTTATATCAAAGGAAAATTCATGCGAACCGTAAGAAAAGGTTTTACTCTCATCGAACTTCTCGTCGTTATTGCAATTATTGCAATTCTGGCAGCCATTCTCTTTCCTGTTTTTGCACAGGCACGCGAAAAAGCACGCGGCATCAGTTGCCTTTCCAACATGAAGCAACTCGGCACCTCCGTCATCATGTACTCTCAAGATTACGACGAAGTTTTGCCGACAGGTCTCCAAAACAACTGGTGGATGGTCACCTGGATTCGTGTTACTCAGCCCTATGTCAAAAACCTCCAGGTCTATCGTTGCCCCTCCGACTCGGCGGCAGTAGACTCGGCAACACCCTGGGCGGGAATCCGTTGTTCCTATGGCTCGAACGGAATCATCAGGTGGGACGGTTCGGCAAATGCGGTTTACGGCGTTATGGGTCTGTCCCAGTCCAAAGACGATCCAACGATTAGTGGGGGTTGGATGGGAACTTCCGTTCGCTCTCAGGCAGGGATTAGCCGCTCGGCGGAAACCGTTCTCTTCGCTGAGAAACATCAGCCCCGCAACCAGACCGATTGGGGAATGGGAAGCGTTTTCGCCGGACAAAACTGGTGGGACAGCAAGACTGGCGACGCGGGACCGGTCACTACCTCCGGTATGATCCCGGACGGAACACGCTCCGCCACTGCCGTATTCCCGAATGGCCCCAACGGAGGCGTCACGGCAAAGCACTCCGAGCAGGGCAACTTCACTTTTGTTGACGGACACGCTAAGTCTATGCGACCTTCGGCAACAAATCCTGATCCGGTCAACAAGCCCGATCAGAATATGTGGGACGCAACCCGCAACTAAGTGGCTCGTGCAATGTTGAATCGAAGTTAAATAGAAAGAGCGGCTTCGGGCAGTTGCCCAAAGCCGCTCTCTTTTGTGCCTGCCTTATCTTGTCGTAAGAACCGAAAATTACTCTGAACAAGAGCCCGGGGAATGAATTCCCCGGCTACAAAGACACGAAGTCCACCTGCGTGGACTCAATGTAAAAGTAAGAACGATGATCAATTTTTAACCTATGGAACTCTTTCTCTCAGCCGCAAACACGAGTTTAGTGTCCGCGCTTTAGCCAATTAGGGGGCGGCATGCCTTCGAGCACGGAATTTATTCCTGCGCTAGCGTATCAACTTCAACTCGCGCTGGGGGATAAGCAGGATACGCTTTGTATTGGCTCCCCTCGCCCGGATTTCGGGGAAGCCCCGTTGGACGAGATCAGGATGGAGGCATCTCCCTACACGTCTTCGCGGGGAACATACTCTTTGTTGGAGAAGACCGTCAGGGCAGTGCTGAGTGCGATTCCGATGATCACCGCAAGCGCACTCCACGCAAAGAGTTGCGTAATCTCATCGCCTCCAGACTGCGTGAGTTGTGACAGGATGCCTCCTGCATCAGTACCGTTTGCAGCATCGGCATGAGGGGCAAGTACGCGGAGATAAGTGGCAAGCGAAAAACGTCCAAAGTACCCCGGCATATTCGGAACCCACGACTCCCACCCGAATGCAAAGATCAGCCCGCCAACAAGAGGACGCAGGAAGAGGGTGGCGAGACACAGAAAGAGCGATCCATACGCCAGCACTCCTACAGGCAAAACAAGAAGATCACGCCAGAACTGGACGGAATTTCCCCCGGCAGGCAAAAGCGTATCAGGCAGAAGTGCCTGAATCAGCCCCCGGTTAAATTTTTCCAGTTCATTTCCGCTCAGATTTTTCCCGACTTGCGCCTGTACTTCAGCAGGCAGCTTAATCCCCTCATAAGCCTCTTTGTTGTACAGACTCCCGGCACGGATCATCCCGTTCAGTTCCGCAACCGTCGTGGCAATCGAAGAAGAGTCAGGCACATTTTCGCCACTGTAGTTATCCAGAAACTTCTGAGTTTGTGGAGTGAACCTTTCGTGGAGACCGATCAAAGCCATGTTCGGCGTGTCTTTGAGGTTGAGAACAAACTGCTTCTGATCTTTGATCTGTGAGGGAGCAATTGCGTAGGAGGTTTTCAATCCACCCACCCCAAAACAAACCCCCGCCAGCAAAATTGTGGAAAGCCACACGGTGCAGGTTGTGATCGTCATTACCGCCGCGAATTTCATCAGCAGAATTCGCCAGCGGGGGACCGGGCGCGTCAGCAAATAAACAATGGTTTTCTGTTCGACTTCCTGCGTAATCGCTCCGGTGCTGAACACAAGTGCCAACAATACCAGAATGTAGTTGAAGACGAATTGCTTCATCAACTCATTGTAGGTATCGAGAGCATTGTAAGTGTCTGACGAATTCCGCAGAATCAACGCATAAACGGCGGGGAGCAGACAGAGAAGGACGGCTATCAGAAGCCGCTTGGGTCGGAGTAGTTCGCGCAGGGCGCTTTGATAGATGGCTAAATCGCTCATAAAAGTGAGGTCTCGGAATTTCGGCAAGGAGAAAGTTCGGCTACGGGATAGAAGAAAACGTTTCTCTTTTCACCCGGTGATGAGATATTTGAAGACGGCTTCAAGGTTGTTGTCCGGCGAATCAAAACTGTCCACAGACAGGTTTTCCGCCATGATGATTTCCGGAAACTGTGAGTAGAATTTGTCGGGTTCCAAAGTTTCGATCTCCATCATGCGCGGGTTTTCCCGGTCAAACTTCACGCTTAGAATAAAGGGCAAACTGAGCAGAAGCGAAGCCAATGGACGCGGCGTGTTCGTTTCAATCGAGATACGGTGTGGGTGCTTGTCAATCAGCCCACGAATCTGGTAAATGTTACCTTGCGCCAAGAGTCTCCCTTTGCTCATCAGCAAAATGTTGGAGGTCATCTGCTCGACTTCGTAGAGAATGTGGCTTGAGATTAAAACGCCTTTGCCCTCGCTTGCAAAATCGTTGAGGACGTTCATCATATCACGTCGCCCTATTGGATCGAGTCCGTTTAGCGGTTCGTCCAGTACCAGAATATCGGGACGATGAATAATGCCCTGCGCGACTTTGATGCGCTGTCTCATCCCTTTGGAGTAGCCGCCAATTTTGCGGTCCCCATTCGCGGTCATACCCACCTGCTCAATCGCATCATTGACACGTTTTCCGAGTTCGTTTCTGCCGATCCCCGCCATTGCACCGAGCATCGTGACGAATTGGCGTCCGGTCATCTCGTCGTAATTGTTCTCGATCTCCGGGCAATACCCCATGCGTCGGTAGACGTTCGGGTTTGCAAACGGCTTCATTCCGAAAATCGTGACCTGTCCGGTAGTCGGTTTCAGTTGTCCGGTAATCAGTTTGAGCATTGTGGATTTGCCCGCTCCGTTGGGACCCAACAAAGCCGTGATTCCCGTCGGAATTTTGCAGGTAACATCGTTGATACCGATTACCTGATTGTACCAACGTGAGGCGCGTTCCAGCGAAATCATTGCCCCGGCATTCGAGGGAGGAGAAATCGCGGCGTTCATCATCGGGTTTTGTGAAAGGCTCATCCTTTGACTACCTCCACTGCTTTGATTTTTGCCCGTGCCGCCGCAATTCCGATCACGATATAAACCGCCGCAATCAACAAAATGGGAAGTGCTGAGGGCATTTTTGGGGCTTCACCTCGCTGAAAAGAGGAAGCGAATCCCGAAGTCGGAAGGTCATAAATGAGTTTTGACAACCCGTC
This sequence comes from Chthonomonadaceae bacterium, assembly GCA_014377395.1. Classification (GTDB taxonomy): domain Bacteria; phylum Armatimonadota; class Chthonomonadetes; order Chthonomonadales; family Chthonomonadaceae; genus JACMPS01. Next base: position 1,853 of record JACMPS010000291.1, on the reverse strand, counting down.
AATGCAACCTTGAATCGAGAGATATTGAACCAGTCTGTCGGGCGGGGCAGGACGCCAGCCGTCCCTCGAAACCTGAACAATGATCGTTCCTAAGATGAAATAAATTCCTGAGTAGATCACGCTGGCGATACGTTGTGCTTTGCACCACGCCGAAATTCCCACAATCAAACTCGCATGAATCGCAGAGACGAAAGCGGCGAGCAGGAGAACGCGGAAAATCAAAAGCGGTTCATTTGAAAAGAAGCCCTGACCCGCATAACTTCCCGCGCAATAAACCCACAAAGCGAGGGGAGGAGCCGCCGCAATCAAAAAGATGCCAAGAAAAACTCCCATCCACTTACCGAGCAGATAATCCCCTTTCGTGAGCGGCTTCGAGAGATAAATCATCATCGCATTGGCTTTGTTGTCGGCGGCAATCGAACCCGCTCCGACAATTAATGCCACCACGTAGAGGAAAAGAGTAGTGAATCCGAAATAACTGAGAAAGACTGAGGCGTACTTGTGAGATTTGTCAATCTGCCCAGGATTCACCGCGTCCTGGATTCCGCCTGTAAAATACAACTGCATCAACGCGCCAATATAAATGAGAAGGCAAAGCCCTCCCATTGCCCAGTACCCTTTATTCTTCATCATCGGGCGCAATACTGCGAGTGAGACTACCCACCATCGGGCGGCTCTGTTGAGCAGGGGTCCATCGTAGTTACGGTAAGTGAGGTCGGCAATCGGCGAGACGGAGGCTCCCATCTCGGTTGCAGGATTTTGTTGATTTGCCATCGGTTACTCGATTGCCTCCATGAAAATATCTTCGAGGGAACGCTGTGCCGGACGGAAACCCCGCACCTGTGCGCCTGTTTCTTTTGCAGTGATAAATACTGCCTGCCCCAGATTGCCGAGCGTCGCAGGAAACGCAAAGCGGTAACTGCTTCCCTGCTCCCGGATTGGTCGTGCGCCCATGTCGGACAATCGCTGAGCGAACGCAGGGACGGGTTCGCGCAATTCCACGTCTACCTGAACCTCTGTTGTCGAGCGCAGTTCGGTAATGGTTCCCTGTTGCACCACGCGCCCACTCCGCATCACGATCACGCCGTCGCAGGTACGTTCGATGTCGGGAAGAAGGTGTGAGGAGACAATGACGTTGACTCCCTTTCCGTGAGAAATATCACGGATCAGGGCAAGCATTTCGTCGCGTCCGGCAGGGTCAAGACCGTTTGTCGGTTCATCAAGGAAAACGAGTTTCGGTCCATGAACTAGGGCTTGAGCCAATTTAAGACGTTGCTTCATGCCTGTCGAGTAGGTTTCGGCGTTGCGGTAACGCGCCTCTCCCAGTCCACAGTATTCAAGGACTTCGTGAGCGCGACTCATGGCGTTTTTGGAGGGCATTCCACAGAGTTCGCCGGAAAGAGCCACAAACGTGACTGCGTTCATGCCGGGGATATGGCAGTCCATTTCTGGCATCAGCCCGATACGTTGGCGAATGGCGAGACCCTGCGTTGCAATGTTCATACCGAGAACTTCGCCGGAGCCTTCTGTCGGGATCAGAAATCCGAGCAGGGTCTTCAGGAGCGTTGTTTTTCCGGCTCCGTTTGGTCCGAGTAGCCCCGTACATCCATCGGGGATTTCGACGGTGAGATCGTTGACGGCAGTTTTAGAGCCATAGCGCACGGTGAGGTTGGCGATGCGGGCAATAGACATAGGGCGCGTCGTCTCCAGAACGTCTTGCGTTTTGTGTTGGGAAAGAGGATGTGTCAGTCAGTATGACAGGGTTGACGGAAAGGAGCCGAATGAGGTTTCAACTTCTTCCGATATTTTCATTCAAGGGGGGTATTCGCCAGAGAGAAGGAGATTTCCTTTTT
>JACMPS010000290.1 GCA_014377395.1 Chthonomonadaceae bacterium | reverse complement strand
TCTTCATTTCGGTAGGGTAAGGCACGGGGGAAACAAACACGCCTTTCTTATCGGTTACGTCGCTATTTTTCGGCGGCGATCAGGGCTTTCAGGAAAGCCTCGCCGATATGGGCAATCGGTACGACTTCCAGTCCTACGTCTTTCGGTAGTTTTTCCGCAGAGTGTCGGGAGATCACGGCGCGAGTAAATCCCTGCCGTGAGGCTTCCCGCAACCGCTTTTCGGTTTGTGAGACAGCGCGAACTTCACCCGCCAGTCCGACTTCTCCAATTAAAATCGTAGTGGGATGCACTGCCTGTTCTCGATACGAAGAAGCCGCCGCCATTGCAACCGCTAAATCCGCTGACGGCTCCGCGATTTTGACGCCGCCCGCCACGTTGACAAACACGTCCTGCTCGGCGAGTTTTAAGCCGACGCGCTTTTCCAACACCGCCAGCAACATATTGACGCGGTTCGGATCCATTCCCGTGACGGCACGACGGGGAGCCGCAAGATTGGAGCGCGAACAAAGAGCCTGTACTTCCACCAGCAACGCCCGTGATCCTTCAAGATTAGAGGTGACGGCAGACCCGGTTCCCCCCTCCACGCGCTCAGAAAGCAGAAGTGCAGAGGGGTTTTCCACGCCTGCCAATCCGGTCTCGTGCATCTCGAAAATACCGAGTTCATCGGTAGAACCGAAGCGGTTTTTAACGGCGCGAAGCAATCGGTAGATATGGTGACGGTCTCCCTCGAAGGAAAGCACGGCGTCCACAATATGCTCCAGCACGCGGGGACCCGCAATACTTCCGTCTTTGGTGACATGACCGATCAAGACAATCGGAACGCCGTGCGTTTTCGCAAAGCGAGCGAGATGCGCCGCACACGCCCGCACCTGCGAGACGTTGCCGGGAGCCGAATCGAGGGAACTGTCTTGCATCGTCTGAATCGAGTCAATGATGGCAAGAGAAGGCATCGTGCGTTCCAGATGATGCAAAATCAAGGCGATTTCCGTTTCCACGCCCACCAGAAAACGATCAGAGAGTGAGCCTAACCTTCCGCTTCTCAACTTGATTTGTTGTGCCGACTCTTCACCGGACAGATAGAGGACGGGCTTGGCGGGATTCTGGTTTGCCACCAGTGCCGCTACTTGCGTGAGGAGCGTACTCTTGCCGATACCGGGATCCCCGCCCACCAGGATCAAGGCTCCCGGCACAAATCCGCCGCCTAATACTCTGTCGAATTCCCCTACCCCACTGCTCAGTCGCTCGGTTTTCAGGTCTTCGACTTGAGTGATCGGTGTGGGTGCGCTTCCTCCGCTTACGATGCTCCGGTTGATGCTCGCTCCACCGGGAAGCCCCGGCGTCGAACTTGTTGCACCCGAAGCGGACGATGCAAAAGACGCGGCAATGGATCGTGGCGATCCCGCCTTTTCCTTCATGCTCACTTCTTCGGTGAAACTGTCCCAAACTTCACATTCCGGGCATTTCCCCAGCCACTTACTGGACTCGTGACCACATTGTTGACAGAGGTATTTGGTTTGGAATCGTGCCATTCGCTCTACTTTCGTCGCAGGATTGATCTGCCTTTTATAGTGCATGAATTTCTACGCGATTGTCAAGGGGGAGAAACAGAGGCGGGGCGTTTGTATTGACCCCTTACCCTTGTGCAAGGGGAAGGTTGGGGTTCGGCAAAGGTTTGATAGACTTCAACGGTCTGGTTTATCCCTGCGCTAAGCACCTTTGGTGGAGGCATCCTAACCGGACGCAATGCGGACAAAGAGAATGAATCTCAACCCCCTCCTGACCTCCCCCTTCTGTAAGGGGAGGAACAGGATGAGTGCGTTTCAGCATTTCCTGAGTGTAGGGGGAGGGGCAAACCTCTATTCTTTGGGTGCATTCACGGGTACGGCGTGTCCCTGATGGCAGGTGAAGCAGGTCACTTTCTGGCTAACGGTTTTGTAGCGTTTGTTCAGGTCTTCCGTCATCTTCATCATCTGGCGGCATTGATTTTTGGCGGGCTTGTCGTCTTTCTCAAAGCCTGTGTGGTTAGGTCCCATCACATGACAGTGATCGCAACCGACGCCAAGTGCTTTGTTGATTTTATGCATGACCGGAATAAGTTGATCAGCGGGCAAATCTTTCAGAACTTTGATATTCTTGAACTTCTTCCCGGAGGTTTCGGGTTTCACTGCTGTTTTGTCCTGTCCGCCCTGTCCAAAGCAGAGAGCCGCAATCAGCAGAGTCGGCAGAACAATTCCGGTGAGGAGCAAAGGGTTGTAGAGGCGGGATTTAGAACTGAGGTTCATGGGAGGAATTCCTTTCAGAGTGAGGCGCAAAGTGGTTTTGTTGCGCGAACAAACGAGCAACTAAATGTTACGTTCCGTTTTTAGAGTATATTTTCCTTCTTTTATTTGATTTTCAGAGAAAGGTAATTTTGCAGTGAAGGCGGGTTTTTGCAACTTCACGCCCCAACCTTCTGTCCCTTCCGGTACAATCTAAGGAGGATGTGCAAAAACGGCATCAAAGTGAATAAAATAGATACTATTTTGTGCATCGAAACTTTGATGAGACGCTTTGGAATGAAGACGCCGGATTGAATACTTTCGAGGAGGAACTGATTTTTGGAGAGTTGGAAACGTGGGGTCTGGTGTGGCGAGTTGACCACCGCCGACATTGACGCAAACACAGAGGTGACGCTGAACGGGTGGATGAACCGCCAGAGAGACTTTGGAGACCTTGTCTTCATTGATCTACGAGACCGCACGGGCATCGTGCAGGTGGTGATTGACCGTAAGGATGCGTCTTCAGAACTCGTCACGCTCGCCAACTCGGTTCGCTCCGAATTCGTGTTGAGTGTGAAGGGCAAAGTTCGCCGCCGCACCCCTGGAGCCGAAAACCCTAATCTGAAGACCGGAGAGATCGAAATTGCCGTCACAAGTCTG
>JACMPS010000289.1 GCA_014377395.1 Chthonomonadaceae bacterium | reverse complement strand
CCACGAAGGACGCCAGAACGAAACTCGGGCGGTTATATCCGAAAACGATACCCTAAAATTTACGCAAACACACTACTAGCCAAGTGTATTGTTAAAAACGCCTTGTTTTTAACAATACCGTGATTAGTATGTCACAAACTAACATTAGTTTGTTGTCTCTCGTTTCTCAACCCAATCAAGTGTCTTCCATCTTGACAAATCACTCGTGAGGGGAGGTTGGGTCAATGCTCCACTCTTGGAAAGTTTGCCGGTCAGAGTAGCCAGCTAGGTGAGACGGATTCGAATTTATGCCTTTTGCGAGTTCACACTCAACTAGAAGGAAATTCACTTTTCCTACTCCTGATCCTTCGCCGACAAGATTCGGATACTGTAACTCCCACCAGTTACGCCGCACAATGAAATCTTCGGTTCCCTCTTGCCCAGGTCTGCGAACGGAAATATAATCGCCGACTTGTGGAATGGCGGGAAGCTCAAAGTCGAGTGAGTACAAATACTTTCCACCACCTGGCGGAACAATGATCAGGGTTGCTTTCATTTCTTCCTCTCAATAGCAAACAGGCTTTACTCGCCGTAGAACGGGCTTTCGACATCCTCTTCAGGCATCACGTCCTTCGGCTTCGGTAGGGTAGACACATCAAAAGCCTAATGCGACTTCCTTATTCGTTATTCCTCTCTAAAGAGGCAAGCTATCGAATAGACTCGTTGTTATAGGTTTCTTTCACTCTTTGTGAATTAGGGAAGTTAAGGAAAAGCCTCCGTTCATTCTCTGAACGGAGGCTTTTCCTTATTGAGTCCGAAAGCGGGAAACGAGATTCGAACTCGCGACATCTACCTTGGCAAGGTAGCGCTCTACCACTGAGCTATTCCCGCAACTCTCACACATAACTTGTATTTTCACGCACAGCCAACTTTTTCTATGGGGAAGAGGGGAGTTGAACCCCTACGCCTTTCGGCACTAGTTCCTAAGACTAGCGTGTCTGCCATTCCACCACTTCCCCGCACTTGCCGAAGAGCGCGTTAGCGAGAAACGGTCTTGCGCCAAACGGCGTGACATCAATATATCACAGACTCTTTTCCGTGTCAAGCGCCCACCCGAAATTTTATGGATTTCCCTCCTTTTTCTCCCACCGAACCCGCACTAAAGAATTTCCCCGAAAACCCGATAATTTCGCACACAGGGGAGATTTGCTATGGTGACGCTGGAACAAAATCCGCTTGACTTGAGGCGGGACGCGCTGAGGGAAATCGGGAATATCGGGGCAGGCAACGCAGTCACAGCACTTGCGTGTCTTCTGGATCGCCCTGTACAAATGTCCGTTCCTCATGTCGGCGTGTTGCAGGCAAACCGTTTTATCGAACGTGCAGGAGGCTATGAAGCACTTGCCGTCTGTATTTATCTGCCCGTCAAAGGTGATGCGCCCGGTCACGTCGCCTATGTTCTGCCTTTCGAGAGTGCCTGTCAACTGGTGGATTGTCTGCTGATGCTCACCGTCGGCACCACCCGCGAATTCGGAGAGATGGAGCGTTCCGCCCTGATGGAAGTCGGCAACATTCTTACTTCCTCCTACCTGATGGCACTTGCAGAGATGAGTGGGCTGAATCTAATCGCCACCCCGCCCGGTCTTGCAATGGACATGGCGGCTGCCATTGTCGCCACGATTGCCACCGCCTTTTCCCCCGAAGAGGACAGTTTGCTCACGATCGAGACACGCATCGAAGAAGGTGATCTGAAAATCGAAGGTCACTTTATTTTCATTCCCGATCCCGGCAGTCTCACCGCAATTTTAAGAGCCTTACAGGTGGAGTTCTAAAATGTCGGAAATGCTTATGGTCGGCATGGCTGAAATCAAAACCTCCACTCAGCACGAGAACACTCTGGTGGCACTCGGTCTGGGATCGTGCATCGGAGTGTGCGCCCATGACTCGCTGGCGGGTGTTTCCGGACTGGTGCATATCGTGCTACCCGACAGCGGCGGCGACCTGAAAACGCCTGGAAAATTTGCCGATACTGCTATTCAACAACTGCTCGCCGAAATGATCGCCCTCGGTGCCTGCGCCTATCGGATTCGCATCGCTCTGGCGGGAGGGGCGCAATTATTTTCGTTTCATGGCGAGGCACCGCACCTCGACATCGGGGCGAGAAACGCTCAAGCGACTCTCGCCTCTCTGGAGAAAGCCCGCCTTCCGGTGATCGCCCATGATCTGGGAGGGAACCGGGGAAGAAGCCTCCACTTCTATGGAGATGGGCGTGTGCGTGTCCGAATCATCGGGGAGACCGAACGCGAGTTGGCTCTTTTGACCCGTACCGCACATGCGCTTTCCGCAGGAGAAGAGACACACATTTCGGACAAACATTCAGAGAAGTTCTTCAAGAAAAATTTAGAGGAATACAAGGAAGTGCAACGCTCGATGTTGCCCTTTCCAATAGGGATCAAGGAAAAAGCATCATGAGCCAATGGACGAATCAATCCCCTGAACAAGAAAAAATGGAACAAACCGGGCGAAATCCTTTTGCGTCGAAGTGGTGCGAAGCCGCTCGCTCCGCAAAATGCCCCCCGACATTGGAGGAGTTGCTGAAGCGTGTTCACGACCTCCCCACATTGCCCCATGCCGCCCTCAAGGTGATGAGGATGACGCGGGGCGTCGAAGTATCCCCGCGTGAGATCGGTGATGCCGTCTCGAAAGACCCGAATTTCGCGGCGCGTGTTCTGAAACTCGCGAACTCTTCCTATTATGGTCTTCCACGCTCGGTGGGAACTCTTACGGAAGCCGTGATGATGCTGGGAAACCGCACGATCCGTAACCTCACGATAGTTGCCGCCACACACCAGACACTCAGCCAGGATTTGCCGGGGTATGACCTGTCGGCGAATGAACTCTGGAAACATTCGATTGCCGGGGCGCACGTTGCGATTCACCTTGCGGAAGCGGCACATTATCCCTACACCGAAGAGGCATTTGTCGCGGGACTGTTGCACGATGTGGGAAAACTCATCCTTAGCATCTACGTGCGCGACTTTACCGAAGACATCCACTTTTTTATGAAAAACAATGTTTGTTCATTTGTTCAGGCGGAAAAAGCCGTTCTCGGCTTTGATCACGGCGAGGTAGGAGGGCACATCGCACGGCAGTGGAACCTGCCAACCCCTCTTGTGCAAGCGATTGCGTGGCATCATGCGCCACTGCAGAAGGGGCAAGTTATTCCACTTGTCGGCATCACGCATCTTGCGGATTTTGTTTGTATTTGCGCCGGAATCGGGGTGGGAACAAACCGCGTAGGAGAAGACCTTTCGGACGGTGTGCTGGAAACGCTGAACCTGACCCGTAACGACGTGGAAAACGCTCTGACCTTTATCACGGAGATGATGGACGAAACGAAAGACACGGACGCGGTTCTTCTTCCGAAAGCCGCTTGATCCTGTCTTTTTACGCACTCTTTGCGTGATCATTCTCCATTTTACAAGTCCCTGTTTTGATGAAAAAAAAAGTGTAACGGTTAAATTTTGTCCCTTTATGATCTTACTGAACCTGATTTGAGAGCGAACTCCGCCTTTGCCCGAATCCGTCTGCTGATCGTTGACGACTCGGCATTGATGCGTCAAATGATCGCTGAGATTTTTGAGCAAGAGGCGGATTTCGAGGTGGTAGGTACGGCGCGTAACGGCGAAGAAGCCCTCCAGAAAACACTGGAACTTCGCCCCGATATTCTCACGCTCGACGTACAAATGCCGCGAATGGACGGCTTAACCTGCCTTAAACAGTTGATGGTGGTGCGTCCTACCCGCGTGGTCATGCTCTCTGTGCAGACGACGGAGGGCGCGGAGGTGACACTGGAAGCCCTCCGTTTTGGAGCGATTGACTTTGTGAGCAAACCTTCGGGGAGCATTTCGCTCAATCTTCTCACGCGGGGGCGCGAAATCGTGGACGTGGTACGTAGAGCGGCTCAGGCACGTCTTGTGAGCCTTCACTCTCCGTCCTCTTCCGAAGTCTCTCTAACAAACACACCTTCCCTCGCTCAGTTCTCGCCTTTGACTTCACAAAAACCAACTTCACAGAGACGGGTGGTGGTGATCGCGGCTTCCACAGGGGGACCTGCCGCTCTCGACACGCTAATGCCGGGACTTGATTCCAATCTCAACGCGACTTATCTTCTAATACAACATCTTCCTCTCGGCTTCACAAAAATGTTCGCGCAACGGCTAAACAATCTCTGCGCTCTCGAAGTGACCGAGGCAAAGCCCGAGAGCGAACTGAAACGAGGTTGTCTTCTGGTGGCTCCCGCAGGCTTTCATCTGGAGATAAGCGGCGACGGAAAAGTGGTTCTTAATGAAAATCCTCCCTTGTGGGGGGTGCGTCCTGCCGCCGATGTGGTATTCCATTCCGTTGCGGCTCGTTTTGGAGGCGCGGCAATCGGCGTAGTTCTCACCGGAATGGGACGGGACGGGGCTTCAGGTGCGAAAGCCGTGAAAGCCGCCGGGGGAATTTGCATCGCTCAAGATGAAGAAACCAGCGTCGTCTACGGAATGCCTCGTGCCGCCGTCGAAGCGGGAGGAATTGCACGGGTACTTCCCCTCCAGAACATGGCAGATGCACTGAACACGCTCATTTCGACGGGGCAACTGCCCACCACCAATGGAGGCAGAGACGCACTGATTCTGCCCGGAGCACCGCATGGAAACTCTCTTTTCCAATCCCTCCTATAGCGCGGCTTCTTCACCCGTAATCACCCCGCAACTCAGAGCGGATTACTCTGATTTTGCCGAGCAAGTCTTTCTGAAAACAGGCATTGATCTGCGTCTTTACAAAGAGGCGCAGATGCTTCGTCGTCTGTATAATCTGGTGGAGCGTGCCGGGTGCGTCACCTTTCGCGAGTACGGCAAACAATTGGAACGTGACCCGGCGGAACTGCAAGTTTTGCTGGATCGAATGACGATCAATGTTTCGGAACTTTTTCGGAACGCGGACAAATGGAAAGAATTGCAGGAGCAAATTTTGCCCTCTCTCTTGCAACACCGTCTCTCGCTGAAATTATGGAGCGCGGGCTGTTCCAACGGCGCTGAACCCTACAGCCTGATGATTTTGCTCGATCTGCTAAAGCCAAATCAAACCCACACGCTCTATGCCACCGACCTCGATCAAAACATCCTCAAGCGAGCAAGGGAGGGACGGTTCACGAAGAACGAAATCGCCTCCATTGGCGATGAGAAGAGCGAACCCTACTTTTCCCTGGTCAATTCTCCGTCTCCATCTTTCCGTTATGATGCCTCGCCGCTGTATGAGATCAAGCCCCGGTTTCGAGAGAGAGTGCAGTTTCGATGTCAGAATTTACTCGCCGACGAGTTCGAGAGCGATTACGACCTGATCTGTTGCCGGAACGTGGTCATCTACTTTACAGAGGAGGCAAAAGAGCGTCTTTACAGGCGATTTTTCGACGCACTGGCTCCCGGTGGCTACCTTTTTGTAGGGGGAACCGAGCGTATTTTTCATTACGGACGCATGGGATTCGAGATGCCCCTGCCCTTCTTTTACCGCAAGCCACTCAGAGGAGAGACAAGGGACGAAAGGTAGGAGAAATGATCTGCGCCGTCCCTAAAGGTTTTCGCCTTTAGACCGATAATCAAGGCAAGTTTACAGAGACACTCCTCCGACCTTCGCTCTCCTGTCGCGGGAAACATTAACTTTGCGGAAACTCGTGCCGGGGGAATTTTTTCCAACGCGCAGAAGCCGCTGGAGGCAAGATAGGCTACAGACATGGGAAAACGAGTTTTAATTACGGATGATGCGATGTTCATGCGCGTTACCCTGAAAAATATCCTGACGAAAAACGGTTATGAAATTGTCGGGGAAGCCGCCAACGGAAGAGAGTCCGTCGAACTCTACCAGAAAACGCGCCCCGATCTGGTTACAATGGATATTACGATGCCCGAAATGGACGGCATTTCGGCGGTAAAAGCCATCAAGGAACTTGACCCCAACGCAAACATTGTGATGTGTAGTGCAATGGGACAAAAACAAATGGTGATTGAGGCGGTTGCGGCGGGTGCCAAAGATTTCATCGTCAAGCCTTTTCAACCCGACAAGGTCATTGAGGCGGTTCAGAAACTCATCGGTTGATCGAGACGCGCCTCTGCAAATGGCGCGACACTTCGGTAGTCCCGATAAGAAAGAAAACGTGAGCCTGATGAAAGTCGAATATATCAACCCGTTCGTGAGCGCTACGTTTCGTGTGATCGAGAGCGTCCTGGGCATTTGTCCCACCAAAGGCGAACTCGCTATGCGCCCCACCGTGTTCACGACGCAACAGTGTAATGTTTTGATGGGTGTCACCGGACAGGTCGAAGGTCAGGTGATCTACGGAATGAGCCTGATTACGGCGGACAAAATCGCCTCAATGATGTTGGGTCAGCCGGTACGTACCTTCGATCAACTCGCGGCAAGCGCGATTGGCGAGTTAGGCAATATGATCACGGGAAATGCCAGCAGTCTGCTGTCAATTCAGGGGTATCAGTGCGACATCACGCCCCCCTCGATTGTGCGCGGCTCGAACGTAAAAATTACCACGCTGGCAATCCCCTCGCTGGTGGTACCCATTCGGTTGCCGATTGGTGAAATCGAACTAACGGTGTGCCTGAAAGAGCGTTGCTTCGGGGGATAGAGCGAAGCAAGACCGAAATAAGATCAAGGTGAGATCGAAGCCGGAATGAAATCAAACACGGAGGAAAAAAGACATGGAAATCGGATCGGCGATGTCGTCAGGGACGGCGGCGGCTTTAGGGGCAGTGAGTGAGAACCCGGAAGTCGGGGTTAAATTGCTCAAAAAGTCAATGCAGGCGGAGAAAGAGTTTGTCACGCAGATGCTTCCCCCGCAGGGATTGCTGGATGTGAAGGCTTAGAAACTCCTACGAGTGTGGCGGAAGAAACTATTGCTTTTGTTTCTCCCTACGCTCAGGAAAAGTAAGCGTCTGGATCCTTTTCCTCCCCCTTACGAAAGGGGGAGGTCAGGAGGGGGTTGAAATTAACTACAATCTCTAGAAGTATGTTGAAAATAGATTGTAGCCCTTGCTTTTGCGTTGAGCCTACGCGGATAGAAGTCCTGCGAACCGAGTAGGGGCGTCGCTCTATACGCCCGTTTGTGATTGGGGCACCTCAGTAGCCGGGGAATTGATTCCCCGGGCTTCCTCTCAATGCTCTTAAAAGCCTTTTCGCTGAGAGACAAGATAAGTGCATAAGGGGAGGGAGGCAATGCCTGTTCCCTTTAACCGTCGCTCAGGGTCAGTCAAGGAAATCGGGATCGAGAACAAAATTCTCGATCCCGATTTTTATCTGCGTTTTCGGAGAAGAAATCCGGCGGAGAGCGTCAAAGCCAGAATCAGGGTCAGCGTTCCCGGTTCGGGGATTGCAGCGGGAATGATCGTTGTGCCGCCTGTTGACCCTGTTCCCGGAGACGGCGTGATCGGCAAGACCGGAGTCGTCGGAGTGATTGGAATTCCACCGGGTGCGCCCAATCCAGTACCACGACTTGCCAGCAGGGAGGGAAGACCGAACGCGGCGATCCACAGCGGTAGTCTTCCAAGGCGCGTCAGGGAAAAGCCGGGGGAGCCACCCATGATGCCGGGAGAGGCGAAATTGACGGAAGGTTCCGGTGAACCGAGCGGTGAGGAGAGAGGATTCGCCGGACTAATTTCCGGTGTGGAAGGCACGGCTTCCGCAACTTCCGGGAGGGTCAGCAAGTCGGCATCGGTGAGAGAAGGCGAGGACATCCGGTTTTCTCCCAGTTGCAGAGGCGAACTCGGTATCACGGAACCCATTGGCTCTTCGGGAGAGAAGTCAGGAATCGGGGTGTTAATGACTTCTTCGCCTGCAACTCGTGTTTTCACGGGATTTCCACAAACGCGAATCAGCACCGGTTCACCGTTTCTATCCACGAAAATCCGGGATCCCCGGCGAACACGACGGGTACGGTAGCCCCAATGCGAATCTTTGCTTCGGTAATAAACGCGCATGACCGTATCCCGGCGAAGCAAGGTGAGGTGAAGTTTCCCGAATTGCTGCCGTAGATCGGCTTTTGTAGTCCCGAACGCCTTTTCGTAAAGGGCGAGGGTAGAGGCATCACCGAGTTCGTGGCGCAAGCCGGAGACACTGAAAACCGGGTGCTTGAGGAAAGCACCTGAAGGCATAACGTGCGCCGACGCAGGAAAAGCCACAAGCAACGGCACAAAAAAGAAAGCGATGTTACGAGCGGTCTGCATTTTCATCTTAGTTTCTGACTCTAATCGCTGAATGTAGGTTATGTTGGCATTAGACCAACTATTTCTTATCTTACCACGTTGTTCCTCTTTCAGACACCTCTGCACAGTGGATTGTTCGTGTGCTTAGAGAATTAACAGCATAATTAGGTGTTTTCAGGAGTTTCCAAAAATTCCTCTCATTATCCTGAACAAACATAAAAACTTTCCACTGAAATAAAAAACCAATAATCGCTCTTGATACTATTCCTGGGTAGCACCGCATTAACCGGTGAAATGAGATCAAGCCTTCGAGATCAAATCACCACTTACTGTGGTGCTACCTATTCCTGTGCAAATGCTATAGTATCATGCTCCCTAACCCCTTTCCCCCACACAGACAGAAAAAAACCATGTCCGGACTTTTGCACCGAAACCGTGTCGTTCGATCTCTCCCGCTTGCTTTTCTGCTTTCCGCAGGATGCGGGGGCGGGGATAATGGCATCGCTCCGCTCGACCCGACGATTGGCGGCACGCGCCAATCGTCGGGTCGAGGTAATGCTACCACGACGAAACGGAGTTTCGCGAAAGGAGAGATTGTTCCCGTCACCCTCAAAATCAAAAATACAGGAACGACCCTCGTTTCCGGCACTTACGCCGACTGCAACGATAGTGATGCGCGTATTACGGACAATTCGGGGACGAAATGGCTCTATTCAGGGACAATTGGCGGTTGTGGTGGAGTGGTTCGCCCCTTCTCTGTCCTGCCCAGCGGAATGATTGCGCTCATCGTCAACTGGGATCAGAAGGCTCAAGACGGTAGCCTTGTTTCCGCAGGAACCTACAGCATCAAAACCTGGATGAACCCGGGAACAATCTCCGAGGGAAGTTCCAATGAAGCACAGCGCGAAGCAAATCTCTTCGCCCCACCAATTGAAGTCACGCTAACCCGCTAGTACTCCGTCAAAGTAACACGTTGTGATCTATTCGTAGGGGTTCCGCTCTCTGAACCCTCCTCATTACGGGGCGCAACAAGTAGCGTTCTCACCCAAAGAGACTACCTTGGTAGAGCACTAGACCGACAAAAGGGAACTGCTGAGTAGAGACATCCAACCACAAATGGGCGTGGCGGCGTCTACAAACGGGCGTGGCAAGCGACGCCCCTACACGGCTCAATGCGACCTCTCTTATCCCCCGAATTTGTTCGGGGGCTTTTCGTCATTGCCCTGGAAAACAAATCGCCATGCTTCTAAACTACCTTTTTAAGGAAGCAAGGTAAGTGCCATAGGGTCTTCCTGCCTCCTTTTCACCCCTCAATATTTTCCCTCCTGAAAATAAAACGAAAAATATACGAGCCGGTAAAGAAAATGATGTGAAATCTGCGAGGGCGTGTGGAATACCTTGTTTGTGACCGGAAACGGACGCAAGAAATCACAAAATTGGCGGCAGGAAGCCGCCTAACCACTTCATGGAGGAGTTTGTACAACAT
>JACMPS010000288.1 GCA_014377395.1 Chthonomonadaceae bacterium | reverse complement strand
TTTGGTGTGGTAACCAACTTTACGAAGTCCCCAACCCACAAAATTTTCAATTAGCCCACTTTTTCACCGCTTAATGCGGGGCTACCTCTCCTGCCTTTTCAGATCACTAATTACAAATTCGATGATTGAAGCCTGCAAAACCGTTAGTTGCCGCGAGGGTTCCGAAATAGCGGAGAGAGCGGTTTCCAGTGTTTCTGATCTTGTCTGGCGAATTGCGCTGATGATGTAGGCTGGAAAAAAGTATTTCTGAGCATCGGGAGTGAGCCATTGAATTCCTGCATCATAAATCGGCATCACGAGATGCTCTTCCGCTAAAGACAACCATTCTCGCCCGTTGAAAAAGTCGAAGGCATCGCTTCTCTCAAAGTCATACTCGGAAGGTCTGAACGTGACAATGTTGTCGCTCCCCGGCAGAGAGGCTTCAGCAAAGGCGTCCGACACGAGCACTTCCATGCTTGACAGACCTTGCTTGGCGCGGTAGTGTTGAAAGAGGGTCTCGAACGCGCTGATCTTTATTCCAAGCAGAGCGGAGCAATCCGTGACAATGTAGACCGCCTCCGTCTCACGGTGGGTCGCAAACTGAAAGTCAATCCTTTCCGTTCCCTCGAAGGTATAGTCGTACCAGTGATCGTCGGACAAATCAAAATCTTTCGCACCGAACCTGATTGCATCCCACTCATCTTCATCCAAAGTAAAGTTAATCAGACGCAGAATTGAGACGAGAAATGGGCGCAGGTTGTCAACAAGTACCCATTTTGCCGCGTAGTTCCTTAAATATGCGCTGTAAAAATTAGTCATGGTCTTTAGAACGCTCTGCCCTGTCACGGGATCAACCCTCACCTCATCGTTCTTACAAAAGTGGAAGACTTAGTTAAAGCGCATGGGTTTGATTTGTCCGAAAAAGTGAAATTGCAAATACCATTTTGTGGAATTAGCCTGATGCACTTACAGGTTATCACAACTGACAGTGTTTGTGATGACTTCTTCTCAAAATTACAAGACGAACAGACCCGGATGACGAGGGAAACAGGCATTTGCATCTGCATTCAGTCCACGCAGGTGGACTTCGCCTGTCTTTAGCCGGGGAATTTATTCCCCGGACTCTCCTCCCCGCATTTTCTAATCCCTACTCCCTTCCCCCTAAAACCCGTATAACTCCGATGTCCCTCCCCCGCAAGTCTGCCGATAATCCTTCAGAGATTGCCTATTCTTATCAAAAGCAAGAGAAGGCAGAGAAAGCACGGCGGAAACCCCTAAAAAGATGGCAATACAGTACGTGATGGCAAGAGAGGTGAAAGAGGGAATGTGTGTCGCGCAGAATATCTGTGATGACAAGGCACGCATCCTGATCATGCGCGGGCAACGGTTGGGGCATCATCACATTGTTCGTATGCGGAAGTTCGGGATTAGCGGGGTGTTCATTGACCCGGATCATGGCGAAAAGGTCGTGCCTCCTTCCCGCACCGAAATCCGAAAACTTTGTGAAAAGGTGCTAACGTCCTCCTGCGAAAAACTTACTCAGGAGTTTGCCGCCAAAAAGGTGACACTGGATCGGAAGGCGATTACGGATTGTACCGACAACCTTGTGGAAGCCCTGATGAAAGCGAAAAAGCCGCTTGTCACCCTGCTCGACATTGACACGGGTTCGGATCGCCTGATGCAACACTCGGTCAACACGGCGGTGCTGGCAACCGTGCTAGCGATAGACCTGCGCGTTCCCGAAGAGATGATCAAGCAACTGGCTGTCGGAATGTTGTTTCACGATGTCGGCACAATCTTTTTTCCTGAAGAATTGATGAAAAAGAAAACGCCGCCTACCGCCGACGAGGTTTGTTTGCTCAGGCGGCACACGCTTCTCGGCTTTGAGCATCTGGTGCGCTCCGACGCGATCAGTCCGATTGCCGCGAACGTCGTCTTTCGTCACCACGAAATGATGAACGGTTCTGGCTACCCGGAAGGCGTCGCTTCCAATCGCCTGACCACGCTGATGCGAATTGCCAGCGTTGTGGAGACTTATGACTCGCTGACTTCCTCTCGATTCGGTATCCCTGCCGTGTTGCCGGATGTTGCGATCACCTTTATCATCAACCACGTCAACACTCTGTTTGCGCGTGAAGTTGTGCTTTCGTTGTGCAAGCGAATTGCCATTTATCCGAAAGGAACTGCCGTTCAACTCAGCACTGGAGAGCGAGGCGTCGTGGCGGGAGTGTTGCCGACCGCCCCTACCCGCCCGATTGTCCTTATCCAGATTGATCGTACCCGCCGCGCCCTCAAGTCGCCGCTTATCGTGGACTTATCGCAAGAACGGGATTACCGTATCGTGCGTTCCGCCGCCAGTATCGAGGCTCTTTCACGGGAAGGAGACGCGGCAGTGGCTCCGGTTCAGGTCAACCCGCTTTATGCAACGTTGGGATAAGTGTTGAGTGAGAGAGTTCCCCCAATGAGTGGTGGTGGTCTTTCTCTAGGAAAATGCCACCAGCAACAACTTCAAGGGAAAATCTCCCACTCAACACTTGATACTTAACACTTTCCTCCTCTTGACAAACCACTCAACTTCGGCTATAATCATTTCTATATTCATCGAACTATAGAAATGAAGAGAAGGCATGACCGATCCAACTGAAATTGCAACGATGTGTAAGGCTCTTGGAGACCCGACACGTCTCCAGATATTCCTATTCCTACGGGATCAGTGTTGCCCTGTCGCCGTCTCCGAAAGCGGGGAGGTCAGTCCCGTTCTGGGACCTACTGTCGGCGAAGTTTGTTGCCGGGTGACGGGCGTAGACCGCATCACCTCCACCCTTTCACACCACCTCAAAGAACTGCGGTTAGCAGGGTTGATCACCATTGAACGACGCGGGAAGAACATGATTTGCGGCGTCAGGCGAGACGCCTTAGAAAGTTTGCAGGGGTTCTTCACACTCTCCGCCTCGGTCCCTGTGCCAGAGGGTTGCTGTGAATAACGTGATTGTGACTGACAACGGAAAGAGCCTACTGACCTCTTTGTCGAAGTGAGCCTGAACAAAAAGAGAATATGAATGGAGTGTCCGAGTTTTAGCCAATTCAGGGGCGGTACGCCTCCGAGCGCGGAATTTATTCCTGCGGCAGCATGATCCAAAGACCTGAACAAAAAGAGAAATCGAAAGAAAGCGAGAAAAGACATGATGGAAATTAGCCTGATGAACAGAGACGACGTGCGTGAGATCGTGCGTCAGAAGTACGGAGAGGCGGCATTGACCGTGCTGAACGGCGAAGGCGCGGCGTGTTGTGGCGGCAGTAGCGGAGGCGGCTCCTGCTGTGGCGGCGACGTGATTACGGGCGACCTCTACAGCGAAATGGAAGCCGGACAAATCCCCGAAGCGGCTTTGCTTGCCTCGCTGGGTTGCGGCAATCCTACCGCTCTCGCCCAACTGAACCCCGGCGAAGTCGTTCTCGATCTCGGTTCCGGGGGCGGCATTGACGTGCTTCTTTCGGCAAAGCGTGTGGGGGAAACGGGCTTTGCTTACGGTCTGGACATGACCGACGAAATGCTCTCGCTTGCCGAGCGCAACAAAGCCGAAGCGGGCGTCACCAATGTTCGCTTTCTGAAAGGACACATCGAGCAAATTCCGTTGCCGGACGCAAGTGTGGACGTGATTATCTCTAATTGCGTCATCAATCTTTCCGCCGACAAAGACGCCGTAATCGCCGAAGCATTCCGTGTGTTAAGACCGGGCGGACGGCTTGCCGTTTCCGATGTAGTGATTGAGGGTGAGGTTCCCGACGTGGTACGCGCCGATATGGAGGCGTTTGTGGGGTGTGTGGCGGGCGCATTGGAGCGCAGTGACTATCTCGCAAAGTTGGCGAGTGCGGGGTTTATAGAGGCAAGTATTGAGCCAACACGCCGCTATCTTTTCGCCGATCTTGAAGAGATGGCTTACACCCCTCAGTCCGTTTCCTCTCTCTCAGCGGAAGAGAAAAAAGACTTGGACGGGCGAATTATGGGAGCGTTTATTCGGGCAATCAAGCCTCTCTCCGATTTCTGTTCTACGAAAGAAGTCATTTAATGAAAATGGTTCTTTATGTCTGCGTTCACAATGCGGGACGCTCACAAATGGCGGAAGCCTTCACCAACGCCCTCGCAAAAGAAAAGCACCTCGAAGTGCGTGGCGAGTCGGCGGGAACAGTTGCCGGAGCGAAGATCAATCCTGTCGCTCAGGAGGTGATGCTCGAACTCGGTATCTCAATGGAGGCTCATCACCCAAAGCCACTTACGCAACCTCTTGCCGATAGTGCTGACAAGATCATCACGATGGGCTGTGGCGTGGACGCTCAGGCTTGCCCCGCCCGTATCCTGATTTCCGAAGATTGGGGTCTCGATGATCCCGCAGGACAGGGCATCGAGAAAGTACGGGAGATTCGCGATCAAATCAAAGTGAGAGTAGAAGCTCTTCTCTCCGAATTGTCCGAGCGGGGATCGTGACGAGTTTGCTCATTCGTCGTTGCCTTGCGGAGTTCGTTGGCACGTTCGCGATTGTCTTTGCACCTGTCGCTCTTTCAGGTGCAAAGACGCTGACCGGAGCCGATAACAGCCTCGCCGCAGCTTCGTGGATTTCCGGTTTGATTGTCCTCTCCATGATTTATGCGCTCGGTCACGTCTGTTCGGCGCACTTCAATCCTGCGGTCACGCTTGCCTTTGCTTTCGTCAGGCGATTTCCTGCCCGCTATGTGCCTCATTATATCGGGTCACAACTGGCAGGGGGGATTGTGGCGGCGGGAGTTTGTGCGTTTCTTTTCGGAGCGGGACACGGCGTCCACATTCCGGGCATTGACTCGTTTCGTGCCTTCGTTATGGAGGTTTTGCTTTCGTTTCTGCTGATGTTGGTGGTTATTTCCGTCGCCACCGACAAACGAGCGGCAGGGGGTTTTCCCGGTGTTGCAATTGGTCTTGTCGTCGTGGTGGACGTTTGGATTGGAGGCGCAGTGACAGGCGGCTCGATGAACCCGGCGCGTTCATTGGGTCCCGCTCTTTTCGGCGGCTCGGTTCCCCTTTCTCACCTGTGGATTTATCTTTCCGCCCCCGTGCTAGGTGCTGTCTTTGCCTCACGCCTCTACGAAGTGTTGCGCGGCGGCGAGGAACACGCTCAATCGGCTCCTACGGATTGGGAGTAGGAAATGCGGGGAGGAGATTATCTCACGCAAAGACGAAAAGAGAAAAAGGAAGCGGAAGAGAAGAGGGGAAAACCAGCAGGCGAGGCAAGCAAGAAGAGGGCGTAGGGGCGCTGCTCCCTGCGCCCTCATTCTGGACGAGGCAAGCATCGCCCCAACATCGAGAGGATCTCTTAAATTGTTGGTGGTAGTCTTTCTCTGGGAAAACGCCAACAACAATCACAGAAAAGGAGATTTCTCCTTCTAATCCCTATCCCCTCTTTCTTCTCAATTCAAGAAGGAATCGGGAGGACGTGTGGCGAATTGGCTTTTTAATCCCCTTAAATGGAATTAGATGAAAGCCGTTTCCGATGGAAGACGAAGTTCCGGTTCGCCAACAGTTTCTTGAAGATCTCGCACACCTCCAGAGCAAATTAGTGGAGATGACTCTTCGCACGGATACGATGTTGGAAGGTGCTCTCGATTCCCTGCTTGCGGCTGACCTCGTGAAAGCGAAAGCGGTGGTGCGGCAGGACGATGCCGTAGACGCCCTTGATCTTGAAATTGAAGCCCTCTGTCTTCACCTCATCGCCCTGCAAAGCCCCGTTGATCAGGATTTGCGCGTGATCAGCACCGCCCTTAAAGCGATTACCGACATTGAGCGCATCGCCGATTATGCCGTAGACATTGCCAAAGCGGGACGACGCCTCACTCGCGCAAACCTCCCTTATCAGCCTCTCGTTGATGTCCCCGAACTCTTCGGGATGACCCGGCAAATGCTTTCCCGTGCCGTTTACGCCCTCACTCATCAGGATTTAGACGTGGTTTTCGAGGTAATCCGCTTTGATAACGAGGTAGACAGACGATATATCGTCATGCGGGACACACTCATGGAATGTCTGAGTGAGGACAATTCGCAAAGCGTAATGATCCTCAATCTCCTTTTTATCATCACCTATCTGGAACGTGCCTGCGACCATATCGTTTCGATAGCGGCGCGAGTTCACTTTCTGATTACCGGAGAATTTCTGCGCCCGAACGATGTGGCATGAGTGGGGTATAATCTTCGCGTAATCAACAAAAACGCTTTTGGAGGCAATATCCGCTATGAACAAAATGTCCGATGGAAACAATGAGGTCAGCGTCAATTATTTTGTGATTTGTGATCAAGTCATCACTGAAGCACAGACAGGCAAGCAGTCCCTCATCGGAACCTACTCCGCTTTAATGGCGCAAAGCCTTCCTTTCTATTCCAATCTCTCGGTGGCGATAGGGATACGAGTTACCAACAAGCAGAGTCACCAGATCAAATTCCGGCTTGTGGCTCCCGACAAAAGTGTACTGTTCGAGTCCCCTGTCCTTCCTTACGATGAAGCCTCAACAGGGAAAAGCGTGGACGCAATGGGCTTTGCTACGCTCCAAATGGGCATCAATCTGCAAGCCGTCCCTATGGCTCAAACCGGGGTTTATCTTGCGGAACTCGTCGTGGATGACCTTGCCGTCTCCGAGTATTCGCTCTCGGTTCAGCAACAGGCTCCTCCGCCCCCTGCGGGCGGTGGCTCCACGTTCCCACGCGCACAGGGCAATCTGCACTAATCAACCTCTCTTTATCCCGCCCTATCCTGCCTACTCTGAAATCCTAAACGGCGGCTCTTCCCCTTCAGAGTCACCGAAAAATTGGACTTTAATGTTAAGGATTAAGTGTTGGAGGGGAGAGCGGAGAGGGCATTTGCATTGGCTCTCCCCTCTCTCCAAACCGTGTAGGGGTGTCGCTCTCTACGCCCGTTTGTCAATGGATACAGGAGAGGGAGAGGCAAGCATCGTCCCTACGCCCTCGACGATGTTGTCGTTGGCGTTTTGCTAGAGAAAGACCAACAACAACAACATCAATCAAGGAAATCTTCACTTCAATACTCAATACTCTCTTCTCACTTCCTCTTTTTTAAGGAAAATTCGTCCATGAATTCCGAATCATTACCTACCCGCCGCACCGTCATCAAGGGGATCGCAGGAAGTCTTGCTATCTCTGCACTGGGAGAGTCAAAAATGGCTACCGCAAATCCTGCATCTATTTCCGCTTCTCGATTGCCCCGCACTTCGCCTGAATCTGTTGGAATTGAGTCAGCGGGCATCCAGAAGTTTCTCGAAGCGGTTAACACGAAAGTCGGCGGACTGCACGGCTTTCTTCTCTTGCGTCACGGCAAAGTCGCCGCCGAAGGCTGGTGGACTCCCTATGCGCCGCAGTACCCACATATGCTTTACTCCCTCAGCAAAAGTTTTACCTCTACCGCAGTCGGACTTGCGATTGAGGAGGGAAAGTTTACGCTGGAGTCACCTGTGACCTCCTTTTTCCCCAAAGAATTGCCCTCCAAAGTAGGTGCCAATCTTGCGGCAATGCGCGTCGAACATCTGCTGATGATGTCTACCGGACACGACAAAGACGCAACAGGCCCCACACGCGAAGACAAGGACGGCGACTGGGTAAAAGGCTTTTTGTCACTGCCCGTCGAACACGCGCCCGGTAGCAAATTCGTCTACAACAGCGCGGCGACTTATCTGCTTTCGGCTATCGTGCAAAAAACCGTCGGCAAGACCGTGCTGGAGTATCTAACGCCGCGTCTTCTTACCCCACTCGGCATCGAGGGAGCAACGTGGGAAGTCTGTCCAAAAGGCATCAATACCGGGGGTTGGGGTCTGGCGATCAAAACCGAGGACATTG
>JACMPS010000287.1 GCA_014377395.1 Chthonomonadaceae bacterium | reverse complement strand
TTGATCGCTTTGACCTGATGTACACTGGAAGAGATTCCCACAAAGCAGAACGTATCGGCAAGAAGTATCAATGGATTGCATACCATGAAATATGTGCTTGTATCGCTGACAACTTCCAGTATCGGAACGAGTTTGAAGACGAAGATGAGGAAGAAAAATATCTGGGGCAGTGGCAAGAATCAAAACGTGATATTGATCCTTCGTGTATTTTGCGGGGAAGTGTGGGCGGAACAGGTTGGGATGCTCATACTTCTTCCTGGTGGGGAACGGAGCAATACGATATCTGGAACGATGGAAGTCCAAATGAGGTCTGGACGGTCAACGAAAGTGATCTGCCAGATGTAAACCGTTGTATTTTGGTTACCAACCCGAAAGATAAAACAAAGTGGCTTAATCTACATGGGCATTTCAACTGGCACGAACCCGTTCCCGAAGACAAAAAGCGGATGTCGTCAGACTTTAAGGAAGTCTGGTACGCAATTGATGCCTACTTGCTTCATAGCGAGGATGCGACAGCGTTTATTGAATGGGCTAAAAAGGTGAATTTTTGGGGCAGATGGATGCCGGATCAGGCTGAGTTATATGATTTGCATTTAGGCGAATACGCATGGTCGCCCGCCTTCCATTATTTCGACCGACAGTACTATGGGCTTGATGGATGGACAAGACCTGGAAAGGGATGCCCAGTAGATGTTCGAGTCGCCACGCACAGGTATTCCCAATCAGGTTCGGATTTCGATTGTTCGACAGAGGAAGGAGTGGCTTTAAGTCTTCCTGATACGGTTCTACTTGGAGCCTTAGAGGTGGGATGGAGTGGCGATTATGCTGATTTCGTTGATGAAAACCAGGGAATTGTTGCTTTCGACCCAACTGCCCGTGAAGAGGGACCAACCGCGTTTCTAGTGCGTGAAGAAATGCTTCGCGCCGCGCTTGATCGTGCAGGTTTGACTCTCTGCTGGACAATGCTTGGTGAAAAACGCATTCTTACACCGGGTGCAGTTGGTACGTGGTATCCCCCTCTGGAAATTACTGGTGTTTGTTGGCTGACTAAATCGGGGTTAGAGAGTTTCACAAAAACAAAAGTCTTTGAAGGAAAAGTAAATCAGGAGGATTCCGAAGAGGACGATGAAGTAAGCGATGTATAGCGGCGAAAGTTTATATGACGGAGAGAGTCAATCTCTCCCTCACTATCTCGGATTGTTTGGTAAACTGCACCGCTTTCGGGGATTGGCTCCGCACAAGCCGATCCTGCTTCTTGCGGTGCTTGACGAAGTAGAGCGCGGCAACATTCCGACAAACCTGATCGAACTCACGCCCGAACTCGTGGCGTCGTTTCGTGCCTACTGGCGCACCTTAGTCCTGGAAAAAGGGTTTGTAGAGCGCATCGCAAACCCGTTTCGCTTTCTTGTGCAGGATGGGTTTTGGACACTGGTACGCGACGGAATCGCTGTCCCAACCGCAGAACTCGGTGACAATCCCACCCTTCGACAACTGACTACCGAAATAGACGGAGCGCAACTTGCGCCCGATCTCTGGAACCTGTTGAGAGACGAAACTTCCCGAAACGCACTTCGCGCCCATTTGCTGAAAACGTATTTTGGGATAAGTGCTGCGGATTTAGCGATTTCTCTTCCTGCCAACCCCCTCGAAGACGCCATAGAACGCCTGAAACTAGAAGCACAGGCGAAGTTCCGAACCAACGTCGTCAAGGAAACCGCAAACGAGACAGGCTACTATTTGCGGCACTCTTTGTTTCCGCGTGTCGTCAAGTCGCTCTACCTCGACTCCTGTGCCGTGTGCGACCTTAACGTAAAAACGGATACTGGAAGCGGTTTGGTGGATGCCGCTCACATTTTGCCCTTTCACCTTTTCCACAACGACGACCCACGTAACGGACTTGCCCTCTGCAAAAATCATCACTGGGGTTTCGATGCAGGTTGGTACTCTTTCGACTCACAAAGGCGCGTCATTGTCTCTTCTCGCCTCCAGAATTGGCTCGGTTTCGTCTCCGTTAATGCTCCTCTTCGCCCTACCACTGACCCTGATTGCGCTCCTGCCCTCAATGCGCTCGAATGGCACAGAACCCACGTTTTCAAGCGTTGATTTCCGCTTTTGTTCACGTTGCGCCCTCTATGATTGATTGTTGTGACGGAGAGGAGACATCTCCGGTAGAATAAGGGAAGAGCAAACCGACACCGCAAAGGGAAAGAGAAACCCATGACCCGCCCCGCCACAAAATACCGAAGCGCAACCGCCCGAAAACTCTCTCCCGAACAGTTGCGTCAGAAGATTCAGCGGTTTCTCGAACGGAAGAGAAACCGTACTTCTTCCCTACCCGACGGGAATACAAACGCACCCGCGCAGAATACGCCCTCTCACCCGGAAAGCGGAGAGGAGAACGGCGTCCCCTCCCCTATCCTCGCCACCGAGATCAAAACCGAGTGGACAACCGCTTCACACCCACGAGATGTACCGCTAAACGTCGAAAGTCTGGCGAGTTACCTGACCATGACGCCCGAAGAGATCGAAGCGGGCGTCTGTGCGTATGCCGCTCTCCAGAACGTTGACTGCGATGCGGAAGCGAAATTCGCCTACCTCACCCTTGTCCGCGATGCAGTAGAAGCTGTGTGGTGGCAATTGGGACACCGCCCTGCCCTCCTCTTCTGGCTTAATTTGCCCGATCCACAACTGGAAGATGACCCGCCCCGTACCCTGATCGAAGTCGGCGAAGCGAAAGTTCTGCTCGACATTGAACAATCCCTGCGCGAAGGGGGCTATCTGTAGATGCAACTCAGCCCGTTGCCTACTCTGCGGAAACAAAGCCTTCCGTCCTCCACGCCCACAATCCTCTACCGCGTCACCGCCTACCGCGATCTGCTGACTTATCAAAATCCGCTCTACTGTGGAGCAGGGACACTGAGAGGTTATCGGTACACCCCGATTGGCGGTCCCGCTTCGTTCTATGCCGGGGTCGAGATAGAGACTGCCGTTCGAGAAACGCTTCAAGAGTACCATCGCATACGGGACGCCTGGACAAACAGAAATTTACCCTCCCCGCTCCCCGTCGTCTCTCCAATTACAATCTTCAGCGTTAACGCATTGCTGAAAAACGTTTTAGACCTGACCTCCGTTGCAACGCAAAGAGTGTTAGAGGTTACGGAAACTCAATTGGTTCAGGAGTGGCTTCCGCTTCAGAGAAAAGGAGAACCCGTTTTCACCCAGGAATTAGGGAAGGCGGCGTTCGATGCAGGCTTTTCCGCCCTCCGTTATCCCTCCTCCCGTCATGCAGGAAACGCCTGTTATGTCATCTTTCCCGACAACTTTGCTCAGGGCGAAAGCCTCACTCTCGCCGGAGAATGGGAAACCGAGTGGCATCAAAAAGGCGTTTCGTCCTTGTCCTGACCTCCACTCTTCTCTGTATCAAATCTCCTTTCGCAAACTCTTTTCTGAGATGCCTCTCAAGTTCTCCGCAAAGCGTGCCGACAATCCCCTCAGTTCTCCCCGCCCCGTGCAGGAGGGAACGCCCCTTCGTTGCAGAGAGGTCGCCCCCGTGTGCCACCCCTTTCCCCTCTGCACAACCATTGACGGCACACCAGAAAGACAATTTCCTATGCCACGAGTGCTACTCAATCCTAACCTCGTTGACCTGCGCGGGTCAATGGATCAACAAACCTTCTCCCGCAATCGAAGCGGCAACATCCTCAAAAAGAAGGCGAAAATCACACCCTCCAACACGCCCAAACAACAAAAGGCGCGTTCTAATTTCGGCAAAGCCTCCACACTCTACAAAGCCCTTTCCGGTCCGCAAATCGCCTCATGGGAAACCTATGCACAGGCACACCCCGTCACCGATCCGCTTTCCGGGGAGAAATATATTCCTGCGGCGATCAACGTCTTCAACGGTCTCGGTAGCAAATTTCTACAAATCACACCCGGCGGAACCGTTCCCAGTTTTCCGCCCACTGTTGCCTTTACCGGCGACACCCTGACGATCACCCCTTCGGCGGGCGATAATGCGGTGGTCTTCGTCGCCTCCGCCGCCAACCTCGCAGGCGTGAAAACCGAACTCATGCTCCAACTTCTGCCGTCACGCACCCGCAAGCCCGCAAAAGACAAGTACGACTCCTATGGCTTTTTCAACTTTGCGGCGGCAAATCACACCGCCGAAATTGACGTGGTTCCCGGCTTTTATGCCCCCGCGTATCGCTACGTGAACCCCGCTACCGGACAGGAACTCGGCATCGTGCCGCTCTCCATTGTCGAGGTATTGGCAACCTAAACCTCACAAGTCAATCAAAAAGCAAAAGTGATCCACAGATTAGCACAGATAGACCCGGATGAAATATCAAGCGGAGATCGGTGATCTGTGGATTTGCTTTTAAGACCTGTTCTCCGTTTCAGGAGGTCTGAAATTCACCGTTCTTCCTTCGCGCTCAATGCGACTTATGAACGCAGGAGAGGGAACTCCCCCTTTCCTTCTCTATGATTTGCTCACGCATTCCGCTCTCTCCACTAAGGTTTCAGGGTATACTATCTCCAACCAAAAACTATTTCATAAACTGGAACCTCCTCAATGTATGTCCCTGCTCAAAAACTTCACAACTCGATAGCCCGCCCGTATGACGTGCGGTTCACCTCGATAGAAATTAAACAGGCGGTCTTGTAGGCGCACCCGATTTGCCCTCTACGATACCGCCGCCCCAACGCGCTTCACCGCCCCGCTCTCTCTGGAGCCATTGCGGAGGCGCGATTATTTTTATCCCTGCCCTTGCACCGACCTACACGGATCACCCATTTCGCATCAATCTTGGATACGATAGAGGTCGTTTGTCTTTTAATCTGTGCTATTCCGTGTTAATCTTTGCATTATATTTGCATCATCTCTGCATCCCCCTTTTTCTGGAGAACGACTGTGGAAATCGAACCGAAAACCGACTATAAACCGACCCTCAATATCACTCTGAGCGACAAAGACCCAAACGCTTTCCCGCAACGCGGCAACCTGCCGACCCGCGAACTCGACTGGCAAGCCCGCTGGAAAGCGATGGATCTCTACCGCCTCTCGCTGGAGAAGCCCGCTCCTAATGGCGAGTTCACCCTGCACGATGGACCGCCCTACTCAAACGGGGACATCCATTTAGGTCACGCCCTCAATAAGACCGCCAAAGACATCACTACCCGCTACAAAACGATGAACGGTTTTCGTGCCGCCTACGTGCCGGGGTGGGACAATCACGGAATGCCGATTGAAAACGCCGTTGCGAAGAAATTTCGGGAGGCGAAGCAACAAGTTGACCGCGTGACGCTCCGCAAAGCCTGTCGTGAATACGCGAAGGGGTGGGTGGAAACGCAACGCCAACAGTTCCGCCGACTGGGGATACGCGGCGACTGGGACGACCCCTATCTGACAATGAGTTCCGACTTCGAGGCGAAAATCGTGGAGGTGTTCGGGGAACTCGCAGAGGCGGGTTACATCTATCGAGGCTTAAAACCCGTGTTCTGGTGCGGCACCTGCGAAACAGCACTCGCGGACGCGGAAGTGGAATACGAGTCACACGTCTCCAACTCGATCTACGTTCGGTTTCCGTTACTGGAAGATGCAAAGAATATTCTATCCTTCTCCCCTCTCCCTAGCGAGGCACGAACGGCAGGGAGAGGGGTCGGGGGTGAGGGCATGTCCCCCAACACCTACGTCGTGATCTGGACGACAACGCCCTGGACGATCCCCGCCAATCTTGCCGTTGCGGTTCACCCGGAAGAAGATTACCTCCTCGTGGGCATGAACGAGGATGCCTACCTGATCGCCGAGCCGCTTGCCGTGTCCACGCTGAAATTGATGCTGGCGGGTTCTTTGCCAGAAGGAGAGTCGCTTGCGGACGTGGCAACTCTCGAAGAATTAGGTGAGATTTTGAGCGTGGATTTACCCGTGTTACGCCGCCTCAAAGGGGCGGAACTCGAGGGGGTGGTGTTCGCGCACCCGCTTTTCGGGCGTCCATCGCCTGTCGTTCTGGCGGATTATGTGACGATGGACACCGGAACAGGCATCGTGCATACCGCCCCTGGACACGGCAAAGAGGACTTTGAGACCGGGCAGAAATATGGCTTGGAAACCCTGAATCCTGTCGCCAACGATGGACGCTACACGGCGCAAGCGGGAAATTATAGCGGCATAGACTTTACGGGACTCCGCGTCACGCAGTTCGGCAACGACAACAAAAAGGACAGCGAAGCAAATACCGCCCTTATCGAAGCCCTGCAAAAGTCGGGGAATCTGTTGCATCATTCAAAGTACGAACACAGTTATCCGCACTGCTGGCGCTGTCATTCGCCGTTGATCTATCGCGCAACCGTGCAGTGGTTTATGAACATTGACCACAAAACAGAGGGCGAAACAGGACTCACTTTCCGTGAAAAAGCCCTTAGAGCAATCCAGACTGTCGAGTGGGTTCCCAGGGAAAGTGTCAACCGTATCACGAGTATGGTGAACAATCGCCCGGACTGGTGCGTGTCACGTCAGAGGGCGTGGGGCGTGGGAATCCCTGCGTTTTACTGTGATACGTGCGGCAACTCCATTTTGACAAAGGAGAGCGTAGCGGCGGTTGTCACCCTCGTTCGCACCCAGAGTTCGGACGCCTGGTACTCTGCCACGCCCGAAGAGATTCTCCCCCCCGGCTTTCAGTGTCCGCACTGCAAAGGCGGAATCGCTGCACTCCGCAAGGAAACCGATGTGCTGGATGTCTGGTTTGACTCCGGTTCCACAAGCCGCGCCGTTCTGGAAGACACTTCGCACTGGAAGAATTTGACATTTCCGGCGGCGGTTTATCTGGAAGGGGGAGATCAGCATCGTGGGTGGTTTAACTCATCTCTAATGATTTCCGTCGCTACAAAAGGCGTTGCTCCCTACCGAAAAGTCGTTACAAATGGGTGGACACTCGATGAAAAAGGGGAAGCGTTCTCAAAATCAAAAGGAAACGGCGTCAATCCCCTCAAGGTGATCGAGCAGTACGGGGCAGACGTGGTGCGAATGTGGGTCGTGTCGCAGGACTTCAAGGAGGACAATCGTTGCGGAGAAAGTCTGCTCAAGCAGGTTGGCGAAATGTACCGCCGTGTCCGCAATACGTTCCGCTTTCTCGTGAACAACCTCTACGACTTTGATCCGTCTCAAAACGGGGTTCAGATCTCCCAAATGTTGGAATTGGATCGATGGGCATTGGAACAGTTAAATCTTCAGGTAAAAACTTGCACCGAAGCGTATGAGGATTACGATTTCCACAAGGTTTATCAATCCATCTTGAACTTCTTTGGTGTCGAACTTTCGGCGTTTTACCTGGATGTTCTCAAAGATCGCCTGTATGCGTCCGCCGCCAATTCGGTGGAGCGTCGTTCCGCACAGACGGCACTTTTCGTTCTGGCGGAAACGCTGGCACGACTG
The DNA here is from genome assembly GCA_014377395.1 of Chthonomonadaceae bacterium. GTDB lineage: Bacteria > Armatimonadota > Chthonomonadetes > Chthonomonadales > Chthonomonadaceae > JACMPS01. Next base: position 2,037 of record JACMPS010000287.1, on the reverse strand, counting down.
CTTGCTCCGGTGCTGGTTCATACGTCGGAAGAGGTGTTCGACTTTCTGTACACCGAAGGGAAGGCGAACAAGCCGCTCAGTGTTCACCTGACTGACTTTCCAACTTTCCACGAGTCGGATGCGGCTCTCCTCCTGAAATGGGAACCCGTGCTAACCGTGCGCGAAACGGTGAACAAAGCCCTTGAGGAAGCACGACAGGCAGAAACGATCAAAAAGCCGCTTGAAGCAAAGGTGACTCTCTCTGCTGACACGGAACTCTACGCGAAACTGGAACCGCTTTTGTCGCAGTTGCCCGGATTGTTTCTCGTTTCTCAGGTGGCACTTAATCATAGTGTCGGAGGGGGCGGACTAACGATTGAGGTTTCCGTTGCGGAGGGGGTGAAGTGTGCGCGATGCTGGCTGATCAAAACCGACGTCGGCGTAGATGCAAGTTACCCTGACATCTGTGGACGCTGTGCAACGGCGATAGCGTAAACTCGAAAGAACAAAACTCTTACCATGACAAATCCAAACTACAAAACTCCGCTCCGTGTTTCCGTCTCGTCGTGGGCGTTGCACCCTTTACTTAATCGTGCTTATCCGGGGCGTCCCGGCGATCCAGACGGCACGATGTTTGAGAACAAAGGAGACGCGCCCCTGACGTTGTTGGAGGTTCCGGCACACCTTGCAAAACTCGGTATTCACACGATGGAACTCTGTCACTTTCATCTGCCTTCTCGCGACGATTCGTATCTCGCGGAGTTTCAGGAAGCACTGAAGTCGGTGGACGTTGAGTTGTGGTCGCTACTCATTGATGAGGGAGACCTAGTGCACCCGGAGCATCACGCCCGTGACTTTGAGTGGGTAAAGGAATGGGTTGACACGGCAACGGCGTTAGGGGCGAAACACGCCCGAATCATCGCCGGGAAACAGCCCCCGACCCCTCAAAATCTCGCACTTAGCCGTGACGCTTTATCACATCTTGCTGATTATGTTGAGGGGTCGGGCTTGCGGCTCTTCACCGAAAACTGGTTCGCTCTCCTGCCCACTGCTGAGGTACTGAATCCGTTTCTGGAAAGTCTGGAAGGACGTATCGGGCTGTGTTTCGATTTCGGAAACTGGAGCGGGGACAGCAAATACGAGGAACTGACGAAAATCGCACACCTCGCCGAGTCGTGTCATGCGAAGTGCTTTTTCGGTGAGAACGCAGTGCCTAACCGGGACGACTTTCTGCGTTGTATCGAGATCACCCGACACGCGGATTTCTCAGGTCCCTACACACTCGTTGCCGCAGATGCGGGGGATGTTTGGGGTACAATCGCAGTTCAACGCGATTTGTTGCTCTCTACTTTCTGAGTGGAATCGCTTGCAGTATGGAAATTCCCTACGACAAAATTGGGAGGGTTTGTGACCGCATTGCAAGAACGAACTCCCTCAAAAGGGTAATGACCTACTGCCTGAGCAATAATTCTTAACTTTGGTAAGCAAGAAAGCTAACGGAGAGCCATTTCAGAGTCATGTATCCCCCTATCGAACCCTATAGACATGGAATGTTGGAGGTCGGTGACAGCAACAGCCTGTATTGGGAAGAATGCGGCAATTCAAGCGGTAAACCTGTCGTCGTGTTACACGGGGGCCCCGGAACCGGATGCAATTCGGGAATGAGACGCCTTTTTAATCCTGACCTTTACCGAATCATCCTCTTTGACCAACGTGGAAGTGGGCGTAGCCTTCCTCACGCCAGCGACTTCACAATCGATCTTTCTATTAATACTACCCCTCATCTTCTGGAGGATATGGAAAGACTACGCCTCTTTCTAAGTGTTGAGAAATGGGCAATTTTCGGGGGATCATGGGGAACAACGCTCGGCGTTGCCTATGCTGAAACCTATCCAGAACGAGTTTTAGCAATGGTTCTCTCCGGGATTGCAATGGCAAGGCAATTTGAGTTTAGATGGCTTTACCGTGATATTGCCCCGCTTTTCCCTGAACAGTGGATAAAGTTTCGCAACGGAGTGCCGGAAGCAGAGCGGGAAGGCAACCTTATCACCGCCTACT
>JACMPS010000286.1 GCA_014377395.1 Chthonomonadaceae bacterium | reverse complement strand
AGTCATTTGCGTTTCGGCGTGAAGCGGGGGCTTTGTTTTACCATGCGTGGCGCACAAATGACACGCCCTACATTGAAGGACCTTCAATCCGCGTTACGCAGGACGGCACGCTTACGGCGAATGGGAAAAAACTCACGCAGTTGCCTGTTTCGCGCTGGGTCACGATTGCGATTCATTGTGGAGTCGGCAAAGATGCCACCGGAACTTATTCGCTTCGTATCAAAGGCGAAGGACGCACCCCGGCAGAGGAGTTTCGAGACCTGCCCTGCCCGAAACTTTCACGACTGAGTTGGCTCGGATTTGTCGCCGATGCAAACGCCGACGCCGTGTTCTATCTCGACGATATTTCGCTCAAGTAAAAGGGAGATGCAAAGAGATTTTATCCACAGATTAACACAGAATGACACAGATTAAAATGCAGAAGAAAAAAGAGGAAAGAAAAAACTTGATCTCAACACTTACTCCTTAACACTTTTCTCAGTAATATCCGCCTATACCGAGCAGTTCGCGGGTCTCCCAATCCGCATTTTCGCGGAGAGAGTCGGTGAGACCACCCCCCATGCGGTCAACGGTTTTCATCCAGGTCGGGCTGTAACCGAGGATGATCAGGCGTCGAATTTTTCCGTCCGGGCGTGTTGCCATTCCTCGATGCCACAATCCGGCATCAGCGGTCACGCAACTTCCTGCGGGTATTCTCAACAAAACCTGATCGGGCTTATCGCTAAAGTCGTCGCCATAGAGCGGGTCGTGCAAGCGGGTGTGAGAGCCGGGAACCACGCAAAAGGGGCCGGTTGCATCGTCGAGGTCATCCAGATAAATCAGGTTGTCGAGAACGCGGGGGCGTCCGAACCAGGGCGGCATTGGCTCCGGTATCACACGCTGATGGAAATGCCATTGCGTTTCCTGCTTCTCCTGACCGGGATAGGTGACGCGCAACACGGAAGCATGAACCTGCACTTGCGGACCCAGTACTGCACGGGCAAGGGAAAGCGTTGGCTCGAACTTAAGGAGTTTCAGGAACGTCGGGTGCTTATCCATTAAGTTGCGGATAAACAGCCCTCCAAACTGTCGTGAAGAGTTTTGTGCGGCTCCCACTTCGGCTCCGTTTGCATCGGCGATCTCGTCTGCCGCCGCCCTCAGTTCCTCAAGCAGTTCTCCGCTCACAAGGCTTTCACGCACAAGATAGCCGTCCGTCAAAAGAGAGTTGACCTGCTCGGAAGTCACGTCCGCCTCAATGGTGCGGGTGGGTTGTGGGTTGTCGAAACTATGGATTGTGTAGGTAGTGGTGTAGGGCATGAGTGTTGAGTGTGAAAATTGTGGGTATTTCTCTACTGTTTGTCAAGGGCTTGTTGAGATTAGTTTTTTGTGTTTGCCGTTTATCGAAGGCTTCTGCGGCTTGTCTTTGCGTGAGACTCCCCGTATTCTTCTAATCTCTAACAGTCCACCAAGGTAGAATGTTTGGGTGGGAACGCTACTTGCTACGCCCCATAATTAGAAGGGTTCAGAGAGCAAGAAGGAGGGTTCCGCTTGCTGACCCCCTACAAATACATCGCAACGTGCTGCCTCGACGGAGTACTGGTTCCTACTCGCCCTGTTCCATAAATTTTGCCAGTTCCGCCTCGAAGAGCGCGTTGTCGGCGGCAGTGTCACGTTGAGGGATTTTCGGCTTTCTCGGTTCCGTTCGGACTTTTTCCTGCCCCTTTTTGATTACGATGGGGGGAGCAAGTTTTTCCAGTCCTGTAATCTTTTCCTTCCGAAGCTGCTCTTCCTCCGTCTCTTTCACAGGAATT
>JACMPS010000026.1 GCA_014377395.1 Chthonomonadaceae bacterium | reverse complement strand
TCGTATTGCTGAATTCGGGTGTGCGTCTCTTCGTCGCCGATCTGATGATAATTCATTTCGTTAAGAGAGCGCAATCCGTCCAGTGTTTTGCGGCGCACCTCGGAGGTAACGCCGGGAGGATTCGTGATATAAAGGATCGGATCGCCTGACGAGCGGAAAGAGACGCCCGCGTGTTCTCCCGGAAGATAGCCCGAAGACCAGAGCCGCGCCGAAATTGCTTGCATCTGCTCGGTGTTCGTGGGACGCGCCACCAGCACCACGAAGGTCGGCAGATTCTGGTTTGCGGAACCAAGCCCATAAGAAATCCAGGAGCCGAGACAGGGACGCCCCGTCACCTGATTTCCCGTTTGCATATAAGTGATCGCGGGTTCGTGATTGATCGCGTCGGTGTGCATACTGCGAATAAAACACATCTCGTCCACCATACTCGCGGTGTGCGGAAGCAACTCGGAAACCCACATTCCCGACTTGCCATGTTGCGCGAACTTAAAGCGTGAGGGGGCTATCGGAAAGCGGGTTTGCCCGGAAGTCATTGTTGTGAGGCGTTGCCCGTTGCGAACCGATTCTGGCAGGTCTTTGTCGAAATACTCCACCATTTTCGGCTTGTAATCGTACATATCCATTTGCGGGGGTCCGCCCACCATATGCAGATAGATGACGTGTTTCGCCTTTGCCGCGAACTGTTGAAGTGAGGGAGGCAAGGGCGACCCGGCGGGGTTCAGCAAGTGAGGAGAAGGAGCCTGTTTCGTTTTTCCGATGCCCTCTGCAAGTGCGGTTCCGCCCAATGTGCTGAGTGCCGCCCAACCCAAGGCATTCATTCCCCGTGAGAGAAATTGTCGGCGTGTTTCCAGTCGTACCCACTCTTCAAGGTCAGGGTGAATCGTTCCGTCTATTCCCATCGTTTCCGTAAATTGTCGGCTCATTTGTTCAGCACCTCATCGAGATTCATCAGTTGGTTGGTCAGCATTGTCCACGCCGCCAACAGTTCGGGTTTCAGGTTTGCGTCGGGCTTCGACTCGCCGACGGAGATCAGTTCGTTTGCCTCTTTCGTGTGTCCCTTGTAAAAGGAGATCAAGTCTGAGAGGCTTTTCTTCACGACGGTTACTTCTTCGGGACGGAACGAACGCGACAGCAACCGTTGTGCGAGAAAGTCAAGGCTTCTGCCCTCTTCTACAGGAGAATTTTTCGTCACGCCGCGCAAGGCGCGTTGCGCTAGATATCGCGCTGCCTCGACGTACTGGACATCGTTGAGGGTGACGAGTGCTTGCATCGGCGTGTTGGTTCGTTCCCGGCGAACGGTGCAGGTCTCCCGGCTCGGCGCGTTGAAAAGATCGAGCGAAGCGGGAGGGGCAGCACGTTTCCAGAAGGTGTAAAGGCTTCGGCGATACAGGTTTTCCCCCATATCACGCTTGTAAAAATGTGTGTTGCTTTCCAGCATGGCAACCGCTTCCCATACGCCTTCGGGCTGATACGGCTTCACACTGGGTCCCCCGATCTTTTTCACGAGAAGACCGCTTGTCGCGAGAACATAATCTCGCACCATTTCGGCGTCCATTCGGAAGCGAACTCCCCGCGAAAGCAAAAGGTTTTTCGGGTCTTTTCGCGCTTTCTCCGGGGTAATTACGGAGGATTGGCGATAGGTAGAGGACATCACCATCATCTTGAAGAAGCGTTTGATGTCCCATCCCGTTTCGCGAAATTCAACTGCCATCCAGTCAAGCAGTTCCGGGTGCGTGGGCAGGGTTCCGGTCACGCCGAAATCTCCCGAACTCGAAACAAGTCCCTGCCCGAAAATCTCCTGCCAGAACCGATTGACCGTCACTCGTGCCGTCAAAGGATTTTCAGGACGCATAAGCCACTGCGCCAATCCAAGTCTGTTTTTAGGCGCATCAGAGGGAAGGGAGGGCAGAAAAGTCGGTGGCAACGGCTTCACCGGGTCTTTGCGCTTGTCATATTCGCCACGAGCGAGGATAAACGCTTCGGCGTCCTCACTGCGCTCTTGCATCACATACGCTTTTGTTCCTGCCGCTAAGATCGCTTTGTTTTCCGTGTCCAGAGTATTGAGTTGCGCGTAAAGAGTGCGATAAGACAAGTCCGATTTGTTGAGCCACCAATCAAAGAGTTCGTCTTTCTCAGGAGTCGTTAATGCCGTAGCCCCGCGTGAGACAAGATAGTTCAGGCGGGTTCCCGTTGCCAGCGCGGAGACTTCTTCCGGCGTGAGAACTTTGCCGTACACACGCACGTCTTGGATCGCGGTTCCGTCCACACCCGCCGTGCTGTGACGTTGCCCAATTTTTAGTGGAACCTCGGTTTTAATTGTGTCCTTGAGGGCGTTGGCTTCGTCCCCTGTTTTCTGTGCCACGCCATCAATATAAAGTCGCACCGAAGCAGTGTTGCCACCCCCCGCGTAAGTCATGCAAAGGTGATGCCACTTGCCGGGAGAGAGCGAGTCCATTGTGACTGTTTTCAGGGCGTTTTCGGGCCACTTATGAATGATGTGCGTGGCGAGTTTTCCGCCCTGTAACCACAAATCCCAGCCCCGAAAGTCATGCTCGTTGTCCATGCGGGCGACAATCGCTCCGCCCGTATCACCCGTCGGAATTTTAGCCCAGACCGCGCAGGAGAACGAGTCGCTTTTCTCGAAGTCTCCTGCTTTCGCCGCTTCCAGAGTGTTACCCGATTTGCGAGTGTAGGCTTTCGTGGAAACCTGTCCCGCTTCCCAGCCTACGTCAGTAGCAGAGACGAGTTTCAGAGGTTTCCCCTCGAAATCAGCCTTCACTTCGCGCCCCTGCCCCTCATCGAGCGGCGCGTGAAATTGCAACCTCTCCGCAGGAATTTTTGTGGAGATTGAGGTCGTGTTTGCTTTGAGTAGCCAGGGGTTGAAGTCGGCACGGGCGGCTTGTTTCCGGTCTTCCACGCTTTTGCGAACGGTCTCAAATTCGGATTTGACACGGTTGTAGCGATCCCGGTCTTCGTCTTTCGGAACCACCATAATCGGGGGCGTCGAGGAGATGTTGCCGTCCATTGCCGCCTGTGTGGTATTGTTAAAAAAGGCGGAGAAGGAGTAAAAATCTTTTTGCGTAAAGGGATCGAATTTGTGATCATGGCAGACGGCACAACCCAGCGTCGAACCAAGCCAGACCTGCGAAGTCGTCTCGGTGCGGTCACGCGCGTAAAGAACTTTGTACTCTTCGTCAATAGCTCCACCTTCATTCGTCGTGATGTTGCAACGATTAAAGCCGGTGGCAATCACCTGATCAAGCGTATGATTCGGCAAAAGATCGCCCGCGAGTTGTTCAATCGTGAATTGATCGAACGGCATATTTTTGTTGAGGGCTTTGATGATCCAGTCGCGGTAAGACCAGATTTCGCGGTAATTGTCAAAGTGAATTCCGTGTGTGTCTGCGTAGCGAGCGGCGTCCAACCAGTACCGCCCCCGATGTTCGCCCCACTGCGGAGATGCCAGATAGTGATCTACAAGTTTTTCGTAGGCATTAGGAGCGGTATCCTCGACAAAGGATTTCACCTCGGAGGGTTCCGGCGGCAACCCTGTGAGGTCGAGGCTTAAGCGACGCGCAAGGGTGCGACGATCTGCTCTCGGTGCAGGGTCAAGACCGCTCGCTTCCAGTTGGGCAAGAATAAATCGGTCAATAGGAGTTTGTACCCACTTTGCATTTTTCGCGGAAACAGTCGGAAGGGAGGTACGTTTCGGAGTTTGATACGCCCAGTGCAGTTCGTACTC
>JACMPS010000285.1 GCA_014377395.1 Chthonomonadaceae bacterium | reverse complement strand
CCGGTGACACCATTGTGAATCAGTTGAGCGATCTGACTTTGTGCGTTGGTGGGTCCCGGTTGACGCAAAAACATAGCGGAGGTACTGACGAGCGTTTCGGCAAGTGCACCGGGACTAAAGCGCAGAGCACCAAACCTGGTCGCCACAAAATGACTGTCATTGCTACCCCAGCTATAGTAGCCGTCCAATGGCTGCGTTGGAGCAACAAATGACATCGTTTTTTCAACTACAGCAGGAAATCCGTAGAAGAAGAGAAGGTTGGCGGCACTCTGCATTCCAATATTGTAGCCGGCATAACCCATTCTTTGATCTTTTGTTGGGTCTCTATCCAAAAAGAAAAAGTTACCTCGTCTGGCTTGTTGCGCGTGATCAACCAAAGCACGTGCGTCTTCCCAAGACCATCCATCCAGGCGTGTTACCAGTTGCATCCCGTAATTTTTCGACCTGAAGCCGGGACTACCCAAATAATAGGGGTTACTCCGCTTTTTTATGCCATGCGAAGCCAAAGCACTATCCACGCTACAGGTTGCATCTTGGATTTTGCTGGGCAAGTTGCGACAAAGGACGATATAATCTATTTGAGGCAGATTTCTAATCTGGGCATAGATAGGCTCGGCGATGGATTGTGTGAAAGCGGACAGAGTGCAGGTATCTGCATTGTCGGCGGCTTGCCAGTTGATCAGGCACAAATTTTGCGTGGGTATATGGCGGGCATTCAGGTAGTAGAGGGCAAGTTTGATACTTGCCCTGTTATTGGCATTGGCAACAACCAATACAGTCGAAGGGGACTGGGCGTGGGCGAAAACACCACAAAAGAGCAAAGTCAAGATGCCCCCCCAGTAGTTCAGCAATTTTTTCATCGTCTCTCCTCTTCTCTCTTTTTCATTTTCAAGATTGCCCGGTAGAGAAGTCTATCGGGCTATAGCCTATATTCCACACCTCTTCTTTGACCGATCCTGTTAATCATGGGAGAAAGAAGAAAACCCCGTTTTCTCACCGTTCAATCTATGTGCCTCACCCTAACAAAGAGGCTTTTTCTGAGTGGAAAAGTCCTTTCAGTAAAAGTTAGCAAGATTGAGTTGAAAAGTTAGGTACGAGTGATCCCATGGAACACGGGCAAAACGCCGGGAAACACCACGGAGAGTTGCTGATTGCCCAGACACCGGGAAACCACTTCCCCCAGAATGTCACGGTGATCAATCGTGACTTTTAAGTCCGATCCCGAGTCCAGCTGATCCCGATTTAATCCGGGCCATTTTGCAAAAACCTGCCCCCCGAGAATATGGTCTCCCAACACGAACATGACATTGCCGTGTCCGTGATCCGTTCCCTGACTCGCGTTTTCGCGTACCGTGCGTCCGAACTCGGACAGAGCGACAAGAGCTAAATTAGGCGTGTTTTGTGCAAACATATCGGCGTGAAAAGCGGCAATCGAGTCTGCAAAATCACGCATCAAGCCTGCCATATAACCGTTTGTTGGCCCCGCCTGTGTATGTGTGTCCCATATCCCATAGTCGGTATGGATGGCTTCTACTCCCACCTGTGCCTTGATCAGTGCTGCCGTCGCCATCAGGGAACGCCCCAGTGAGGTGTTAGGATAAACCGCTCCCCCAGAAGGTCGGTAGGCGGCAAAATTGATCCTTTGTAAAAGGGACAGAGTATCAAGGGTCGTGAGTGCCGACTCCTGAAGCATCTCAGGAGCACCGGCATACGCATTTCTGAGCCAATCTTGATTTGCTCCCGCGTAGCGAGACAGTCCGGAGAGTGAGGCTCGACCCGGACCAGGAAGCGCAGTTGCTTTTGTTGCCCCTGCCAATGTCACGGGAACGGCATAGCCCAGACTCAAGGCGCGAAGAGGCGCGGAAGGCTGTAGAGGGGGAATCGTTGCCAGGTGTCGTCCCAACCATCCGGTCTGGAGATTGATATCGTCGAGCACCCCTGCCTCCATATTATGCTGGGCTTGAAAATGGGATCGGGTGGCGTCAACGGAGCCGGTTGCATGGACAACGAGCAGATGTCCCGCCCTGTAAGCCGGAAGCAGAGAACCCATAGCCTGTGGAAAACCGAAAAAGCCGTCCAGATCAAGGGCACGGGTGGAAACCTGACTGTCAGGACGTGCAATTGCAAGCGATGGACGCACACCGGGAGCGTAGTAGCCAGGATCGCCGTGCGGCACACACAGCGTAAGACCATCGGCTCCTCCCCGGAGAAAAATTGAGATGAGTACATCCCGGTTGGAATGATGGTCCTGTGCAAGGGCGACCTGGGGTAACCAGGAGGAGGCTAAAGCTGAACTTGCAAAGACCCCTGCGCCACGCAAAAGTTGACGGCGAGACAATTCATTGTATTCCCGACAGGACGGGGGACTGAAATGATTCATTGTTGTTTCCTTTTCGAAAATGTCAGTACCACTGAAAATCCGGTGAGGCAAGTGCAAGCCCCAGTGCGCTGATACGTGCGTCTAAACTCGGGTTTTGCGTCAGGTACTGATTCAGCCGAGATGTGAGCGAAAGCGACATCTCACCGGCGAAGGGCGCGTTGTTGATCAGTTGCACCGCCTCAGTGGAGGACCTGGCAGAAAGCAAAAGGGCAACGTCTATCTTCACATTCGCGATTCCGTGGGTCAGCACATCAGCTCCAAAATTAAGGCGGGGAAGGATTATTCCTGCCCAGTATTCAAGAGTGTCCGGAAATCCATTCGGGGCTGCCCACTGAAAGGGAGGTTGCCCCATCATCTCGATGGATTGTTGCAATCTCATCAGAGAGCCATAGGGATCCGTGGATTCAAGTACCGTTGCCGAGGTTGCACGCAAGGTTGAGGTAACGAGGTGATAGGGACGCTTGAACTTTGCGGGGGCTCCCAGAAGCAACTTGGGTGTAAGAATGGCACGGATCATCGACTTGATGTCGCCATCCGTTTTTTGATAAACCCGTGCGACCCGCGAAATCAAAGCCTTTGGAGGGTCTTCCATCAAAAGCCATCGCAACATTTTTGTGGCGATAAATCGAGCGGTTTGAGGATGCGTAGCGAGTAGGTTAAGTACCGTCTCTCCATCATTCTGACCTCCGCCCGCAGAGATGACCTGACCCAGCACCACTTTCTGTCCATTGTCATGCAGGAAGGGGTTAAATACAAACTTGCAGAAATCCGTTCGTTGCACATTAGTGCCGTAAGTCCAGCCTGTAAAGCAACGTGCCACCTCTTCAACATCCTGTTGCGTGAATCCGCCCTCTGCCCCCATCGTATGCAACTCCAACAGTTCACGCGCATAGTTCTGGTTGGGTCTTTCCTTCCGACTGGAGGCGGTATCGAGATAGTTCAGCATCGCCGGACTATGAGCAGAGGCACGAAGCAGTGTGGGGAATTTGTCCATTGCGTAGGGGCGGATGACTTCGCGATCATCCACGACTTTAAGCCAACTTACTTTCTGAATGTTGATGTTGAAATGATCCGTCCAAAACTCCACCATGCGTTCACGCAACTGTTTCTGCGAAAAAAGCGCACGGTAGAGTGCCGCTTGAATGAGTTGAGGCTTTGAGTAAAGGCTGACCAACTCGACAGGAGGGAGAGTAAGCATCGGGTAAGTTTGAGCAATGTAGCGATCCACTCTGCTGTCGTCAATCGCTGCATCATTCAGTTGTCGCTCAAGGTACAGTTGGAATCCGAGTTTACCGGCAAGAGAGGCCTCCGTTACGGTCAATCCCATTGTCATTCGACGTATCAGACGCAGTTCAGGACGCTTCCAGTCCGAGGTAATGCCTTCGGGCGTTCCCTGAGCATTCGCGGGAGGGATGGTGAGTTGTAACGCACAGACCATTCCAGCACCCAAGATCACACGGCTTAGTAAATCGTTTTTATCGGGGAGGGCGTTTTCAGGAAAAGGTTCTTTTAGCAAAAGATCGTCGGGCAAAAGCGCGTCGATAGGTGCTTCAGGAAGACAGGGGTGATTCATAGGGATTCCTTGCGCGCAAGGTCAATTTCACCTTACGCAGTGGGAGTTTATGCAGAACACAAGTTACCCGTAAAAAAATTTACAGAGGTAGTGCGTGCAATCGCAATGAACAGTCTGATTACGAAAGGGAAGGAAGTGACTGCCCGTGCGCTCGGTCAATGATTACTGCGGTAAGAGGAAGGAGAAAGAGTAATCGGTCTTGCAAAGCATGGGTTGTGGAGCGAGAAGACAATCGGAAGCCATCCGTCGGCTTACGCAAGCACGTCAGACAACAGAATGAACAGCAACCTTTGTTGTCTTCTCTTTCAGAACAAGTACAAACTCATAAAACGAGAGTTAAATCTGGTGATCAGTTGTGTAGATGGATTTCTGAATTGAGAACCCCCTCTCTATAATCGGTCTTTCTGCAAGAGAAATTTAGACAGACGGGGGTGATGAACTGAAGGACGCCCGACGAGGTGGCACACGGATACTGCCCGGTCTTGAAACAGTAGTCTTCCATTCTACTCGATATGGACAGCGAAGTAAATTCGTAATCTCTAAGATTCTTTTTTCGTAAGACGCTAAGATTTCCTGGTGGACTTTAGTTTTGCCCAAATTTCGTGTTAGATTCGTAGAGCAAAAGTTTTCTGCATCAGGCTCTCCTCTCGTTATTCGGTAACAGGGGAGAACGCGAGAGCACCTGCGGCGAATGCTACTCCGTCAAGGGGCAAAGCAGAGTGTCGGGGGGAGGCAGTGTGAAAAGTAACTCAGCCCGTCCCCTTCGCCGTCTCAATGATTATGGTGGTTTACCTACGGGTCCCTACGACTGAAAGCACGGAAGAGAAAGCACGGAAGAGAAAAATCGTCAGCGATCCCCTGCGCTTTTTCGGTGTGACGCTTTTGCTTGCCGATCAGAAACGCCTCCCTTTCCGTTAAAAAAACCGTCTCTGGATGTTCCAGAGACGGCAGGGTGTCATAGTTTTGCCTTGCATAGGCTTTACGTTTTGCTCTCGCCTTTGCAACGTTTTCGTTTTTCCGCTTCTGTTCCTTTCCCTATCGCCATTGAACTCCGGCTCCGGGCGGCAGTTCCAACCAGAGCGCGGCGTCCGCTTCTTCCTGGGTGAGCAGGTGAAGGGGCAACTCTTCGACCTCTTCCAGCACTGCTCGTAGCAATCGGGGCCAGCCATCAATGATCAGCAATCTTTCCTCTTGCGGTACGGCAATAAGCGGTTTGCTCAGGTCACGGGT
>JACMPS010000284.1 GCA_014377395.1 Chthonomonadaceae bacterium | reverse complement strand
CAGGGGCGAGAACAGTTCAGACAAAACTCTCAAAAGTGGATGTCTACCCGGATGACCCTGACGCTCTTGCGATATTGCGTGACCTCAAAGACCTCCCCGTTTTTGTGCGCCGCTTCAGTTTGTGAGTTTTAATGAAAATGATTTCGATGGCAAGATAAAATCTCCACCTTCGGTTCGGACTTAATGAGTAACCGGATTCAAAGAATACAAAGAAAGATCGAAGAGGAAGAATATGCCAACGGAAGTCAACACGCAACGACCGGAAATTGTCATTGGTTTGGTGGGAGCCATAGGAACCGATTTGGACTTTGTTTGTGACTCTATTGATATTGTGCTGAAAGAACTCGCCTACTCTACTCTCCACATCCGTTTAAGCCAATTGCTGAAAGATGCTCCGCTCCCTGACCCTCCTCAATTCGATCAGACACAGCATGAAAGGATCGCCAATGCATACATGGAGGCTGGAAATTCATGGCGTAAGTATATCAAACGGGGAGATGCGATGGTCTTGCTTGCAGTCGCGAAGTTAAGAGAAATTCGCGAAGGGATCAATCGACCCGACGAAGGAATTTCTCCTCCTGCCTACAGTCATGCTTTTGTCCTTCGCTCGCTTAAACACCCTGATGAGGTGAAAACCTTAAGACACATTTACGGAGCCTCCTTCTTCTTGCTGTCTGCCTACGCTCCCCGTCGTGTACGCAAAGACACACTCAACCGACTCATTATGCAATCTCACAATAGTTCTCTTATGGAAAATTACGAAAGTGAGGCAACAGAACTTATCTGCCGGGATGAAGCAGAAACGGGAGAAGACTTGGGTCAACAGGTTCGTAAAACCTTCTGGCAGGGCGATGCTTTTGTAGATGCAAGCGATTTGCAACACTTGACCGAGGCGATCCAGCGTATTTTCCGCATTTGGTTCGGTCATCCTTTCCATACTCCGACACGAGATGAGTATTTGATGTTTTCCGCTCAAGCGGCGGCATATCGCTCTGCGTCATTGGGAAGGCAGGTTGGTGCTGTAATCGCAACTCAGGACGGAAGTCTGGTGGCAACCGGCACTAATGAAGTTCCCAAGGCAGGAGGCGGGCACTATTGGGATGGCGACTCGCCGGATGACCGAGACCATATTCGGGGGTACGACAGTAGTGACACGATGCGGCAAGGCTTATTTGGAGACATTTTGGAACGCCTTGCAAAAACACCTCTTTTCGCCGAAAATATGCGTGATCTGCCGTCGAATGAGTTATTAGCGGTTTTGAGTGAAAAAGACAAAAAAGCAATGCGTGAAGCAGAATACATGAATCTGACGGAGTTTCAGCGTCCGGTTCATGCGGAAATGATGGCGATCACCGATGCGGCAAGACGAGGAATTTCAATTGGAGGCTATACCCTTTACTCAACTACATTTCCCTGTCATGGTTGTGCACGTCACATCGTCGCTTCTGGAATTGCCCGCGTTGTCTTTATCGAGCCTTACGCGAAAAGTCTGGCAAGGAATCTGCATGACGACGCCATACAAATTGAAGGCGAGATTAGAACAAACGAAAAAGTACGTTTTGAGACTTTTCTTGGGTTGGCACCCCGACGTTATTCTGAATCTTTTGCAATGTCTCGCCGTAAAGAAGCGGATAGTACGGGCAAAGCCATTAAATGGATTCCCCATGAGTCCATGCCACATATCGGTGAATGGGATTATTTTCTTTCCAAAAGAAATGAAGCCAAATATATGGGGCAGTTGGCACAAATATTGCATGACTCGCAGTTAATCGAACCAACAGCAATTTAATCGGAAGGAAAGAATTATGAATCAGCAAGGAGACTGGCTTACACGCCAATTGGAACGTGCAGTGAAGGAGACACAGCAGTGGCCCCTATGGGCGCAACGTGAGGCAGGCTTAAAACCACAAAGTGACGGACAAAACGCCGCGTCATCAGAAACGAATTTTTCAACACAGCAACCCGGTACGAAAGAAGCAACAGAGAACAAATAGAAGCAATTCAAACAACACCTTCTAACGAAGTGTAAATTAACGGTCGAAAAGACGCACCTGAGAGGGCTTCAGGTGCGTCTTTTCGTTTGTATGAAGGGTTGTAATCGCAATTTCCTGCTAACTTACGGGGGCGACGTTGGAAGCCTGCCGTCCTTTTGGGGTACTGATGGACTCATAAGAGACCGTTTGACCTTCGCGCAGAGACTTAAAGCCGTTCATCGTGATCGCCGAATAGTGGACAAACACATCCACGCCATCCTCCGCCTCGATAAACCCGTAGCCCTTTGCATCATTGAACCATTTGACTTTTCCTGTTGCCGTATTCACTACTCTTCTCCTACTGTCCCGGTCTCGCGGGTTAATACAGTGCCGCGATAAATTTGCGCGGTCACCAGGTTGCGAAACCATCCCCCGAAGCGACACGTCCTAAAAAACGTTGTCACTGGAAGGAGGTTGCCACCCGTTAGCATCGGGGTGACAATGCCTTAATTTGCATAACCCGTGCCACAGAGCGCAAACCTGAGAAGAAAGCGGTCTAAAACCCGTACAATTTCCATATGAGTTGTCTCAAACAGTCTACACACAGTGTTACAGTAAACAGGAGAGAATCTAATCTCTCTTTCGCTTCCCCTAATCCCTCCCCCCTTTTCTGGCAATAATCCTTGCGACCACAGAGAAGAAGGGGCAAACTTTGCTCTTCTTTTTTGATTTAATTTCGGACCTAATTTTTGTCCCTCTCTGTGGACGTTCAGGGGAGATGCACCGCGTACGATGGGAACGAAGGCGAGCATCTTTTCAGAGGATTTATGAAGCCAGCAAAGACCGACTCCACTTCACTAACGCCGCAACAAATTTTGCGACGGCGTAACGACGAAGAAGTCATCCAACTTATCGCCGACTATCGCCGCACTCGCCGCGCCGAGATCAGAGATCGCATCGTCTTGCAATACTCCAATCTTGTCGAGGGGGTTGCCCGCCGATTTCATGGTGCCGCCGAACCCGTCGAGGATCTCGCACAGGAGGGTTACATCGGGCTAATTACGGCAATTGACCTTTACGATCCTACCAAAAATGTAAAATTTTCCACTTACTCGACTCACTTTATTATCGGGCAAATCAAGCATTGTCTGCGTGATCGAGGCAAGATCATCAAGGAACCTGCATGGCTTCAGGAACTCAATCAGAAGGTTAGCCGAGTGATCGAAAGTCTAACACAAGAATTGGGAGACGCGCCCTCGAACGAAGAAATCGGGCGAATGATGGGGATGGCTGAAGAACAGGTTGCTGAATTGATGATGACCCGTGAAATCTTCAAGGTGTCTTCGATTGACGGCGGTTCGGAGCGCGAAGAGGACAACGGACAAACCGTCAACATCGAACGCCGCAAAACAGGCGATCAAATGGTGGGGTTTCAGTTGCCGTTGGAAGAGCGAATTGTGCTGGACACGGCAATGGACAAACTCAAAGACCTGGAGCAACAGGTGATTGCGGAATTTTATTTCAAGGACTTAAACCAGACGGAGATTGCAAAACTGCTCGGCATTTCCTGCAACTACGTCTCGCATATCCTTCGCACCTCAACGAAAAAACTCAAGAAAATTCTCGTGACCGACGAAATGATTGAGGCACAACGCAATCTCGCTCATCTGCAAAAGCGAGTTACCGAGCAACAAATTGCCCCTGAGCCTCATTCAATGGTAGACCCACTGACCCGGCTTTATAATCGCTACTATTACGAGTCACGATTGGAAGAGGAGATGAGCCGTTCCTCTCGTGAAGGCAAAAAAGTTTCTGTGATCTTTTTGCGAATCCAGAATTTCTCACCGTTTCGGACACAAAACGGCACGCTTCCCGCCGACGAAGCCCTGACCGAAACCACTCAGACGATTCGAGGTTGCATCCGCCGGGTAGACATTCTCACTCGCTATGACAAGGACACGTTCGCGCTTATTCTGCCCTTCACGGGGGAGACAGGAGCATTGGTCTTAGAGCGATTGAGAGGCAAACTCTCAATCCTTTATGAAGCGAAGGGGTGGAGTCGGGGCGGAATAGGCTTGACGATCCGCATGGGTATGGCGACTTGCCCAGACGAAGCACGGCAGGGAATGGCATTGACGCTGTGTGCTATCGGGCGCATGGAAAATGCGGAGAGCGTCCCTGAAATCGAAGAGAGAAAAGCGGCGTAAATCTTCAGCATTGTCGGGAAATCGCATTTTTGTAGGGGTGCTACTTGCCGCACCCAAAGTAATCCTGCCGCACCCCTGAAAGTTTATCGCCCGGATTATTTCACTCCAGAGAGTGCCTGTCTTGAAAGGCGGGTGTCGTAGGTTTCGATGCCTGTTTGGATTGCTTGAGTGAACAACTCTCGCGCTTTTTCCTCATCTTCAAGAGCACGGTAGCACAAGCCCCTGTAGTAAAATCCTCGTGGTAAACCTATTGGGTCGGGAAGAAGGGCGTCGTACTTCTCCCAGTACGTCAGGCTTTTTTCCGGCTGTGCGAGATCGAGCAGGGCGCGTCCAAGTATCGCATAAATTTCTATTAGCAGACCGCGTGTTTCAAGATGAGCGGGAAGTTGCTTTTCAATGCTTTCGATCAGTGCTTCCGCTTCCTCCCGGCGTTTTAAGTGGGCGAGGATCAAGACTCGAACAGCGTTGTATTTGAGCAGGGTATTTGTATCATTTTGCACCCCCGCCAGTGCTTTGTCGTTTTGGACGAGGGCGATTTCCGGTTCGCCCATTTCCAGCCTCAATACCACCTCATCACTCATGTAGGCGGTTTCCATGCGTTTCTGAGCCGAAGGCATAGGAAAGCCCTGCGTTCGGCGAACCATTTCCAGCGTTTCCATCGCTTCCGAGAATTGTCCTCTACTTTTTAGACATTGTATCTCTTCGACATAAACAGACTTGCGTGAAACGATACTCAGTTCCCGTGCTTCACTACAAAGCCTCATTGATCCATCAATGTCTCCACGCCGCCGTTTGATCGTGGCGAGCCGTGCCATGCACTCCGCAATTTTGTCTCCGTCACCTGCCTTTTGCTCGATCTCCAAACGGAGTTGCCGATGCCGCTCCGCTTCATCGAGATTGCCCTCTGACGCATAACCCGTACCGCACAGATCATGTGCCAGAGAACGAATCGTGTGATCGGGTTGGAGAGTTAAAGCCTCTTCGCCCCAGCGAACAATTGCCTCCGTTTTACCGGACTCAAATGCGGCAAGGGAAAGTTGTACCATCGTTTGAGCGCGTAAGGCAGGGTTAGTGATTTTGGGAAGAGCGAGTTCGAGGGTTGCATAGGCTTCGGCGTAACGTTGTTGCGTGTTTAGCAGACTCGCCTTGACAACTAATTTCTCCACGCTCTCCTCTGCCGCATCAAGCAATTCCGAGGCACAGACCCGCTCGTGCTCTGCGGCTTCGTGCTCCCCGGCACCGTCCAGTGCCTCCGTGAGTCTCTGTCGAACGTTCGACTCGGTGGCTTTGCTTTGCCGCCTTTTCAGCATTTCCCGAAGCAAAGTAACGGCGTCCTCGTAATTTCCCTTTTCCATCATCAGCCAGGAAAGACGATAACGGGCTTCTCCCTGAACGGT
>JACMPS010000283.1 GCA_014377395.1 Chthonomonadaceae bacterium | reverse complement strand
TCTCCCCGCTCCCCCGCCCCGTGACGGCAACGACGAAGAGACGGAAGACCCCCGTGCCGAACTTATCGCGCAACTGCGGGAGTATCAGTCGTTCAAGGAGACCGTCGAAACCCTGCGCGAATGGGAAGAATGGCGACGTCAGCTTTACTTTCGAGGTGCGGCGGAAAACATTGACGACTATATGCTTCCTGTCCCCGAAGGCTCGGCAAACGTCCGTCAACTCTACGATGCCCTGCACCGCCTGCTGACCGAAGCGGGCGTAGACGACAAGCCCGTAACCACCGTAACCCCCCGCAAACGCCTGAGCCTGAGATTGAAAATGCTGGAAGTTGCCCGAAAAGTAGAAGCAACCGGAGCGAACGGCACGAAATTCTCCACGCTGTTCGAGTTGCCATGCCCCCGCTACGACATTGTGCTGACGTTCCTCGCCCTGCTCGAATTGATGAAATATGGGCGCGTTCGTGCCGATCAAGGCGGACTCTGTGAGGAGATTATGTTGTATGTGCTGGCAAATGTGCAGGAGGTGACGGGATGAGCGGAAACCTGATTCTGGAGGGATTTGTCTCTGAGGCGGCGTTGGAATGTTTGCTGTTTGTGGCGGGGGAACCCGTCACTCTGCTTGATCTGGCAAAGGCACTGGGCGTGGATGAAATCGCCGTCGAAGGGGCTTTGCGAAGTCTTCAAGCCACTCTCTCCGAACGCGGAAGTGGCTTGCAACTTCTCAAGATCGCGGGGGGCTGGCAACTTTCCACGCGCCCGGAATACGCTGAAACCGTCGCACGTTTGTTGACTCGCTCCGCCTCGAAACTCTCCCGTGCCGCCCTCGAAACTCTCTCGATTATCGCCTACCGTCAGCCGATCACCGCCCCTGAGATCGAAGCGATACGAGGAGTTTCCGCGTCTGGCGTCCTCAAAACCCTCTCCGAGCGTCGCCTTATCACTGAAGCGGGCAAGAAAATGGCACTCGGTCGCCCTACCCTCTATGTCACCACCCCCGACTTTCTGCACTACTTCGGGATCGCAGACCTGTCTCAACTTCCCCCCCTCGAAATAGACGCACCGAGCGAAACGGTCTCCGCACAGTCCGTCACCGGGTAAAATCTCCTCTGAGTTTATCGGGTGAGGTGCAAAAGGATCGCCATGATTTTAGGCAGACGCTCGATGTGATAACTTCGCACGTCAATTTGTAATCGTGTGCCTTCAAGTTGCATAAACCGCCACAATTCTCCAATTGTAACCACTCCGTAAATTCGATCTACAGCATCGCCTTCACGCTCATTGAATTTTTGTGCGGCGATCATTTCTGCGCCACATTGAGCGAAACCGCGCTTCATATCCTCGTTCTTCGCTTCAACCAGCATCAAAACGGGGGACGTGACAAAGAGTTGTTCAGGCAACCGAGTGAGAATGTAATCGCAAACGCCGTTCAACCCCTGAGCCTCGTCAAAACTGAATTCTACCCCGGAAAGCAAACCGATCTTGCGATCTTTCAGAAGCCAGAGTTCGAGCAAGACGGGTGCTATAACAAATTCAGAGCGTGCATTTTCTGTTGAAGTGGCGAGTGCAAGCGGCAACATTGTTGTGAGTTGTGCCTGAAATTCAGGGCGCAAAGCGATTTCCGGTACTTCTGCAAAGAGATCAGTTCTCTCATCAAAGGGCGGAACGATGGCACTTTCTTTCGAGTGGGATAAGAACAAAACCTCAAAAAGCACCGTATCTCCTTTGACAGAGGCACTTCGGTTTTTGAGGACAATTAAAGTGCTACTTTTCCCGATCCTGATCATTCGGAAGAGAAAGACCGTCTTATTCTCATCAAAATATCAGCACGGAAGCGGCTTTTGATGGTTTCACATACGGAGCGTGGAAATAAAATTCGATTGATCAGTGTAAGAGAGTTGACGACCCAAGAGAGAACACAGTATGAAGAATCAAATTTCTGATGAAGGTGATCTGAGAGCGGAATACGATCGTGCTCCCCTGCTTCAGAACGCAGTCCGTGGCAAGTATGCAGAACGCTTTCGTGAGGGGACTAATTTAGTACTTCTTGAGCCGGAGGTTGCCGACGCTTTTCCTACTCCTGAAGCGGTCAATGGGGCATTGCGCCTTGTCATGCAACTCACCAAAATTCCCACTTAATCCGCTTAGTTCGACGAGAAAACAGAGAGGGCAACAAAGTCGCTTGACTTCATTGCCCTTTTCATTTTGGTATGAATACGAACCCTACTTTTTGTCGGCGGGTGGCTTCTGTGCCTTTTTTCTAATTTGCTCTATGAGGTCTTCCGTTCGCGGGGGACGTTCCGGTTCCACCTCCTTCGGGACTTGAGCCGTCTTTGCCTCTTCATAAAACTTTTTCGCCTGAGTCAGAGCCTCTTCCATTGCTTTCCTGTCGTGACGCGCCTCCGCTTCCACCGCGATCATCTGCCAGCAATCCGCAATGTTTTCCTTGAGCGGGGAGACTGTTCCTCCGGTTCGCAAACTCCTCTCGTAAAGCCGAAGGGCTTCTCGATAATTCTTTTGCTCATACTTGCGTCCTCCCTGATCCCAATTCCAAACCCACGACCAGGGCATCCAGAAAAGCGACATCACGCAAATTGCGCCTAACCCCGCGAGTGCAAGCCACCATATCGGACGACGACGCGGCGCAAAGAAAATCCACCCCACCGCAAGCCCGTAGGCGAACCCGCCCCAGTGCGCCCCGTTTGCAATCGGCATAATGTGTGCGTAAGTGAGAACGACACACAGCAATCCCCAACCGACGAAAAGGTTCAAGTTCTGGCGTGTCGCCACTGACCGCCACTCTGCGAAGGAACCACGTCCCGCCCACAGCAAACCGAAAATTGCATAGACGACGCCGGAAGCCCCCGCCCCTGTTTGTCCCGAAAGCGCAAGTTCCGAGCAAGAGCCGACAATCCCCGCGCCTATGAGAAAGATAATGTATTTCCAGGGCGCAATCGTTGTCTCCAATACCCCGCCAAGACGCCACAGCCAGGTCATGTTGAAGTAAATGTGAAGGATGCTGAGATGCACGAAAAAGGAGGAAAGCAAGCCATAATATCTTCCGCTCCAGATGTCCTCTGTAGACACCAGCCCGAAATGTCCCACCGTGTACCAGAGCGTTCCCTTTGCGGCGTTCGAGGTGAAATATGCCAGCGTGATTACCACGCACAACAAACACAAAACCTGCGTCATCAGGGGTTGATCGGGAGCCTCGGCTTTGTTGCGTTTGCGCTTGCCGCTCTGCGAGAAATCAAAATCATCGGGCATTGTTACCTCCCTCCATTAGAGACGCGGGAAAAGACGGCAGAAAGTGTTATCAGATCGGGAAGGCACGGTAGGTGTGAACGCCTAAAATCGAGCCGTAAATCGCCCAGACACTCCCCGTGATATAATCGCCGAGGATCAAGCCGATGAAAAACGGGATCAACTGCTTGTAGGTTTTCATGCCGCCATACCGAATAATCATCAGTTTCACAAGCCAGCCGATCAGCGTGGCGCACCAGAGCCAGTTCATCGTGTAGGTTCCGGCAATCGCGTAGCCTATCGGGTGAAAGGGCCATGCCGTGAAGCGAGAGCGCATTGTGATTAGAAATGCCGTTCCTGCGATCCCGATAAGGACGCCCTGCATCCGTGCAAAGTCCGCCTTCATCGGGTTGTCAATCCAGTCCGCCATTGCATTGAAACCGTTGTTTCCCACAGAGGTGCGCCATCCATTCACCTTTGCAGTTGCCGCCCC
>JACMPS010000282.1 GCA_014377395.1 Chthonomonadaceae bacterium | reverse complement strand
GCGGGCAGGCGATTGGAGACGCGGTCGTCTGGAAATGGAGGGTAAGCGTATTTTCTTCCTGTGAGCAACTCTCGAATTGTACGGAGGGCAAATCGGGCAACAATGCGGTGAGAAGCGAATTAAGGGATGTTTCCATAGCGTCTCAATACGCTCAACGATCCGCTCGCTGCACCCAAAGTGAGGGAGAACCACTCTTTCAACAGAAGATCAAAGCACCTACGGTGGAGGCGTCCTGCCGGACGCGATGCGGAGAGAGAAGACAAAGACGAACCTCCTCTTAATCTCCCCCTTGCATAAGGGGAGGAATAAGAGTGATGCGTCAACTCTCCAAAACATTAGGGAGGAGAGAATAAAGTCTCCGCCTCAACACTTAATCCTTTTCTCAGTCGTGGGCAAACCGAATCGGAAATCGCTCTTTCAGCAAACCGAGGGCAAGGCACTCGTCTTGATAACGGGTCAGCCCCTGCATTTGCTTTTCGCCCAGATCATAATTCATGACGTGAAGCAAATAATCAAGGGAACGCTCCAGAGGCAGATTCCACTTCTCCGCCCACTTCAAGGCAAGGTCGCCGCGTCGTGCAACGCCCCACGCTTTTGCTCTCTCCAAAGCGTCTCGCATTTCGGGTGAATAGCGATCCTCACGCGCAAGCCACCCCGCGTAAACAAAGGGCAAATTCGTGTAGTCTTTCCAACCCGCTCCCAAATCGAAAACGTGTATCTCGCCGTGATGCAAATCAAAGAGTTTCAGGTCGCCGATAATCAAGCCCGCTCCATAAGTTTCGGTCATCGCAGTGAAGTCGGGGGCGTGATGCACGTACTGCGGGTGAACCCCAAAATGTCGCTCCAACAATACTTTCGTCAGGGCAACCGAAGTAAGCGATGAGGTGTCGAGGGCAACAGTTTTCAACTCCGTGATGGCGGGTTTGTGGAAAAGCCGAACACTTTTGACTTCGCCGTCCGCCGAAATGGAAATATCAGGAACGAGCACAAGCCCCGGATTTTGCAGTCCCTCGAAAATGGAAACGTTCGCGACATCGAGTTCGTCTTGCCGCAACATTTCGGCAAGACGCGACGGCACTTCGTAGACCATTTCCACTTCGATGTCGCAACTTGCATCGTGAAACCAGTCCACAAGCGGCTTTACGTTGAGGTAGGGAACCGAACCAATTCTTAACTTCGACATAGTTTTTTATCCATAGGGGAAAAGTGTTAAGTATTGAGGCGAGGGTTGTTTCGTTTTGCCCTTGTCCTTCGCCCCCACCCTGATCTCGTCCGTTCAGCCCTCCCCCAAAATCCGGGAGAGGGGAGTCAAGGCAAATGCCCTCTTCTTTTTCCTCTCTCCGTCTTTCTCTGTGCCTCTGTGATCTCTAGCGAAGCGGGTGGTAAATGATTCCGTCAAGGGCAGTGAACAGGAACAGTAACACACTGACCCAGCCATTCAGCGTGAAGAAAGCCATGTTGACACGACTTAAATCGTTGGGCTTGACAATGGACTGCTCATAAATGATTAGACCCGTGACCACACAAGCCCCTACAAAATAGATAAAGCCGAGGTGCGCCAGAACTCCCACCGTGAACAAAAGAGCAATCACGATGACGTGCATCAGGCGGGAAATCATTAGTGCTTTTGCTTTGCCGACCTTCGCGGGGATCGAGTACACCTTATTCGCTCTGTCGAAATCGTAATCTTGAAGGGCGTAGATAATGCCAAAGCCGCCGATCCAGAGCATTACGATTGCGCCCAAGAGCAGGGGGATAGTCGCAAGATCACCACGCACGGCGATCCATGCTCCAATTGGTGCGATCCCAATTCCAAAGCCGAGAATGAGGTGGCAGAGCGGCGTAAAGCGTTTCGCCAGCGAGTAGCCGAGAATGACGGCGAGGGCAACGGGCGAAAGCATCAGACAAAGCGGACTGAGGCTCCATGAGGCAAACGCAAACACAACTACTGAGACTACAAAGTAGAGGGTTGCGGTTTTTACGGAGACAAGTCCGGCGGGAATATGGCGGGAGGCAGTACGCGGATTTGCGGCATCAATGGCACGATCCGCAAGGCGATTGAACGCCATTGCCGCGCTTCTGGCTCCGACCATTGCCACGATAATCCAGAGAATCACGAAAAGAGGGGGCAAGCCATGCGGCAGTCCTTTTGACGCCAACAACATCGAGATCAGTGCAAAGGGCAGGGCGAAAATCGTGTGTTCGATTTTAACCAGTTCGCCGAACTGCTTTAAGTTTTTGATGAAACTTCGGGAAAAGTCACGCCGCATAAAATCAATCCTCGTGTTGCCACTCACTCACCAATTTTTGCTCAATGCCGAGTTGTTGCAGAATACGCGCCACCAGAAAATCAACGAGATCGCCAATGCTTTGCGGCTTGTGGTAAAAGCCGGGAGAAGCAGGCAAAATCGTGGCTCCCGCTTCGGCAAGAAGGGTCAAATTTCGCAGATGGATGAGATTGAAGGGCGTTTCACGCGGAACCAGAATTAAGCGACGACGCTCTTTCAGACAGACATCGGCGGCACGAGTGATCAGGTCATCGGAAATGCCATTTGCAATGCGGGCGGCGGTTCCCATGCTACACGGGACGATCACCATACCGTCGTGGCGAAACGAACCCGAAGCGGGCGGCGAAAAATAATTCTTTTTCTCGACAAAACGAATTGCGTCCGAGTGGAAGCCGAGCAACTTCTCACAGGAAAGCGACTGAGCATTGACTGGCGTTCCGGTTTCAATCGAGATTACCTGCAACGCCTGCTCCGAAAGTGCCACATAGATTTCGGTGTAATGCTTGACCGCTTCTTGCAGAAACCTCACGGCATAGGGCGCACCGGAAGCACCCGTAATCGCAACAACCAGCCTTCCGGTTTTATCGCTCATGTCGGGTCAACGCTTTCTTCGGGGGGATGAGGGTCTTCCTGCAATGAAGATGCTTCAGAAGCGAGGTTGCTTGAAGCAGTCATGCCGAAATTCTCAAAGGACTTGAGACCTTTGTAGAAAAATCCGGGCTTACGGTTCAGAGCAAGTACCGCTTCCTTGAGAAGCACACGATCATGGCGAGGCAACCTATATTCACACACCGGGCGCGAGAATAAGTCGCGTCCGGTGACGACTCCCGCAGGATCAGCACCTATCGGGTCAAGCCCGCGCACGAGTCCCGCATAAAGCCCCATGTAGGTGAAATCGTGGGCATAGTTGCGGTTCGGGAGTCGCACAGTGTACTCGATTTTCATTACGGCGAAAAGATCATACTCGGATTTAAGGTAGGCGCGGGCTTCTTCGTACACTTCGCGGTTCAGGGCTTGATGCACGTCTTCCCCGTGTTCCAGTCTGCCGCCGGGAAAGCCGAACATTCCGCGCCGATCTCGTACTACCAGTACCTTTTCCCCGAAAAACGCCACGATATGAACCGAGGTCGTCGGGGCGTCGTCAGGCAAAACCCGACAGCGCAACGCCGTCAAGCGGACAGGTTGCTCTCCCCAGTGCATTTCCTCGACAAATAGCGTCGCATTCTCTTCCAAAAAGAAACTCCGGTTGAAAAGGAGGCGTCAGGCGCAAATCAAAGAGAAATCATTCCCCTTCACGTTTGCCCCTCCCGCGCCCTACCTTCTGAACAAATTCCTAACGATTAGATTCCCAAACCTTCCCACATCGCCGACACCCGCTTTTTCACGTCGTCGCTCATTTCGATGACGGGGGGCCACTCACGCTGAAACCCCTCGGCGGGCAGTTTGCGGGTGCAATCAAAGCCGATCTTCGAGCCGAAACCCAGACCACGCGAGGCATGATCCAGCACATCTATGGGTCCCCGAACAAGGCACATATCGCGCTCAGGGTCAATGTTGTTGCCCAGTCGCCAGAGAACTTCTTTTGTGTCGTGAATGTTCACGTCTTCATCGAAAACAAAAATCATTTTCGTGAACATTGCCTGCCCCAAGCCCCACAGCGCGTGCATCACCTTGAAGGCGTGACCGGGATAGCGCTTTTTGATCGAGACAAACGCAATATTGTGAAACACACCCTCGACGGGAAGGCACATATCGGCGACTTCCGGCACGGTCAATTTCAGGAGGGGCAGAAAAAGCCGCTCCGTTGCTTTGCCGAGCATTCCGTCTTCCATCGGCGGACGCCCCACTATAGTACAGGGATAAATAGGATTTTTGCGGTGTGTAATCGCAGTGACGTGGAAAACAGGGTACATATCTGCCAGCGAATAGTAGCCTGTATGGTCTCCAAAGGGGCCCTCCATGCGTCGCTCAAAGGGGTCTATCTGTCCTTCAATTACAATTTCGGCGTCTTCGGGAACTTCGATGTCTACGGTTTTTGCTTTAACGAGGGTGACGGGCTTTTTGCGAATAAAGCCGGAAAACAGCATTTCGTCAATGCCGGGGGGCAGAGGAGCCGTTGCCGCATAGGTGATCGCGGGGTCGCCTCCAAGAACCACACACACGTCAATTTTCTTGCGTTTTTCTTCCGAGATTCGGGCGTGTTCCGCTGCGACTTTGTGCATCTGCCAGTGCATTCCGGTTGTTTTTTTGTCGTAAACCTGCACTCTGTACATTCCTACATTGCGTTTTCCGGTGTTGGGGTCATGGGTGAACACAAGAGGGAGCGTGATATAGCGTCCGCCGTCTTCGGGCCAGCAATGCAAGATCGGAAATTTGTTCAGGTCAATGTCATCACCGAGCAAAACGACTTCCTGACATCGCCCGTCCCCCTTCTGAAACTTGGGGGGCATCTTACTCAAAACAGCGAGTTTGGGAAGCAATTCTTTCGCGGCATTAAAGAGACCACGCGGAACTTCGGGCTTGAGTAGGTCTTCGATCTCACACGCAAGCGTTTCCATGTCCTCGACGCCCAGGGCAAGGCTCATACGCTTGTAGGAACCGAATGTGTTGATCGCAAGCGGGATGTTCGAGCCTTTCGGGTTCTCGAAAAGAAGGGCGGGGCCACCGTCAGGCATTTTCATCACACGATCCGCGATTTCGGTGATTTCAAGATAGGGGTCTACCTCGGTTTTGATGCGTTTCAGTTCGCCTTTACGTTCTAGTTGATCGAGAAAGTCTCCAAAATCTCTGTATGCCATGCCTTGCTCTTTACCTTCTCTGCCGTAATCCAACGCTAAATTTCAACTCTAATAGGAACATTAACACTTGCTGATGAATACGCATGGCGAAAGAGAAAGTATACCCGCCGAAAGGGTGTGTGTCAATTTCGATTTTCGGGGAGGAGAGATAATCCCTGTGTTTCACCATGCTAATAAAGTTGAAACTTTCTCAGAGGTAGGGCGTCCTTTTGTTTAATGTGCCTTAATGTTAAGGTGGCTTAAGTTTTAATGATTTTATTGAAGGCTGAGTGGTTATGAAAAGATTTATCGCATTTCTCGTGCCGGTTGTTCTCCTGACCGGGTTGATTGGTTGGCGGATCAACCTGAAAAAGCAGGACAAAAAAGAGCAGGACAAAGCGGCACAGGCACGAAAGACCGCCGCGCCGTCCGTCAATGTTGCTGAGGCGACCCGGCGCGACATCGTTCACAATTTCGAGGGGATCGGCGCAGTCGAAGCACCCTTCAACGTCAAAATTTCAGCGCGTGTCACAGGGCTACTCACACAACTGAATCTGCGCGAAGGGGACCCGGTGACTGCTGGACAAATTGTGGCGCACATTGACCCTGTCGAACTGAAGGCGCAGGTCGGTCAGCAAAGGGCGAACGTAGCGGCGGCGCAAGCACGGTTGGCGCAGGCGGAACTGACGGCGAACTCAACCGATGTCGGCGTCACCTCACAGATTAAGCAACAAAAAGCCGCCGTCAACAATTCACGCGCCGTCTACAATCAGGCGGTTTCTAATTATGATTTGCTGGTGGCTTCTGCGGTGGCTTCCATTGCCGACACCCAGTCAAAAGTAGATAGTGCCGAGTCAGTGGTTCAGAACGCCCTAGCGAATCTTGAAAGCGCGAAAGCCAGTTTCATTAACTATCAAACGCGATTCAACCGCACCAATAATTTGTACAAACAGGGGTTTGTGGCGGCGCAGGACGTAGACGATGCCCGGACACAACTGAACGTCCAGCAAAGTGCAGTGGATGTGGCGCAGGGACAGGTGAATGCCGCGAAGTCCGCGAAAAAATCCGCCTCGTCTCTTCTGGAGGTTGCCCTCAAGCAGTCCAAAATCGGTAAAAATAAGGGCAAAACCGATATTGCCGTTGGACTTGCCGCGCTCAAGCAGTCCCAAGCATCGCTTGAAGTGGCGAGTGCAAACACCTCTCAACGCTCCGCTTACCGTGCAAACCTTGATGCCCTCCGAGCGGCGGTTTCCGCCTCGCAAGCCCAACTCCAGAACGCCGAAGCCCAACTTTCGCAAACCGATCTTCGCTCCTCAATCACCGGGTTTGTCACCGGACGTTACCTTGATCCGGGAACCGTTGCCACCGCCGGACAACCCATTTTAGCCGTGCAAGCGATCCAACAAATTTATGTCACCACGTCTGTGCCGGAAGATGTCAGCCGACAGGTGAAAGTCGGAATGAGTGCCGAGGCGACTTTCGATGCCCTTCCAGGGCGGAAGTTCACGGGAAGTATCGCACAGGTGAACCCGGCGGCGGATGCACAAACGCGCCAATTCGCCGTGAAAATTAAAATTGACAATGCACAAAATGCGATCAAACCGGGAATGTTTGCCCGTGTCAAGTTTACCCTTGAATCTTTCCCCAATGTGCTGGTTGTGCCGCGTGAAGCCATTAAAGCAACGCCGCAGGGAAAACAAATCACGGTGATTGACGCAAGCAATGTCGCTCACCCCCGCGCCGTGAAAACCGGAGCGGAAGACACCGCAGGAATCGAGATCAAAGAGGGGGCGCAACCGGGCGACAAAGTGGTGATTCTATCACAGGTTCCGCTTAAAGAGGGACAGACGGTAAAAGCGGGAGGTGCAAAATGAATATCGGAAAATTTTCGGTAACGCGACCTGTCACCGTCACGATGCGAATTGCGGCACTTGTCCTGCTTGGCGTCGTGTGCTTGACAAAATTGCCGATTGACCTGCTTCCCAAGATTTCGGTTCCGACGGTGCTTGTCCTGACACAATGGCCCAACGTTGCCCCCGAAGAAATGGAAACGCAGATCACTCGTCCTCTGGAGCAGGCGGTTTCCTCGGCATCGAACATTTATAATGTGAGCTCGAGTTCCACGCAGGGAAACTCTAATATCCGGGTGCAGTTCAATTATGGAACCGACATTGGACAGGCTGCCGTTGACGTTCTGCAACTCGTGGAGCGAGCGCGTCAGCGTTTTCCTACCGACCCAACATTACAAACGCCCGTCGTGTTTAAGCTGGATCCTTCGCAGTTGCCGATTCTCATTTATGGCGTGTCGGGGGAGAAAGACCCCGCGAAACTCAAAGCGATTCTCAACAATCAGGTGGCTCCAATTTTGCAATCCGCAAACGGAGTTGCGTCTGCGGTGGCAACGGGCGGGGCGGATCGTGCGATTATCGTGGACGTTGACCCGGACAAATTGCGCTCTTATCATCTGTCGCTTTCTACCGTCAGCAAACGCATCGTGGAGGAAAATCTAAACCTCCCGGCGGGCATTGCAAAGCAAAGCGACACCGAGTATACAATTCGCAGTATCGGTGACTTTAATAATCCGCAGGAGATCGCTTCGGTTCCTGTCGGCACTTTTAATGGACAAAATGTGTCGCTTGGTCAGGTAGCGACGGTGCGCGATGCCCAACAGGAAATTCGCCTTTCGACGCGACTGAACGGTGAAGCCGCCGTTGGAATGATTATCGTCAAGCAGAGCGAAGCGAACACGGTGGACACCGCCAACAACGTTCGCGAAAAACTTAAGCAGGTCTCGAAACTCTATCCTAATCTCAAGTTCGGGCTTGCTTACGATCAGTCGGAATTTATCACGCACTCGATTGACGACGTGAAGTTCAGTGCGATTGTCGGCGGCGGTCTGGCAATCGTCATTTTGATGATGTTTCTGCGGAACTTCCGTAGTACGCTTGTCGTGGCACTTTCGATCCCGATTTCCATTTTCTCAACGTTTACCCTGCTTTACTTCTGTGGGTTCACCCTTAACAATATCTCCCTGAGCGGACTTTCCCTGGCGACGGGTTTGATCGTAGATGATGCGGTTGTCGTGCTGGAAAACATTTTTCGGCACATCGAACGCGACAAAAAATCACCTTCCGAAGCCGCGATCTCCGGCACGAATGAGATTACTTCTGCCGTCTTCGCCTCGACAATCACGATTATGGTGGTGTTTCTTCCGCTTTTCCTGATCAAAGGGCAGTCAGGACAACTGTTTACACAGTTCGCCCTTGTCGTCATTTTCTCGATTGGGATTTCGCTACTGGACGCGCTCACGGTTGTTCCGATGCTGGCGTCCCGTCTGATCAAGCAAGATCAGATTGATGCCGAGCGCGAACATCACGAAAAGCGACACAGTGCGGGGGGCGACACCTACAAACGCAGTTTGATCATGATTATTTTCGACTGGTTTGGGGATCGTTTCGATAATCTCGACAGCGGTTATCGCAAATCCCTTGAATGGGCGTTGAAGCATCGCTGGCGAGTGATTATCGGAGCGTTCGGCTTGACAATCGCAAGTGGGTTTCTGATCCCGTTTATCGGTTCGGAGGTCTTGCCGCAAACGGATAGCGGAAACTTCAACGTCACCCTGCGCTTACCGATTGGAACCGCATTGACCAAAACCGATGAAACCGTAAAAATCGCTGAGGACGTAGTACGCAAAAACCCGGACGTGGAAACCGTATTCGCCGCTTCGGGAACCACCCTGAGTTTGCGAGGAACGACGACCACACTAACGCCCTATCAGGGTTCGCTCACGGTGCGCCTGAAAGAAGACCGTAAAAAGCAAACACAGGAGATCATCAAGGACGTTCAGAAGCAACTTGGACAGAAACTGAGCGGAGCAAGAGCGATTGTAACCCCTTATGATCTCGTGACGCAGATTATTTCGGGTGGAAACCAAAATATCGAGATTGATATTTACGGCACGGATTTGCCTCAACTGGCAAAGATTTCTCGTGAGGTTTTAACGCAGGTTCGCACGGTTCCCGGCATGGAAAATGCCGACACAAACGTTCAGGACGCCACCCCGGAATTACAGTTCAAGGTAGATCGGCAGAAAGCCCTGCAACTCGGCATCAATTTCACGGATGTGGCGAGTGCGCTGAACACGGCAACCAACGGAACCCTTTCTTCTTACTATCGGGAAAACGGCTTTCAATATCCGATCTATGTGCAACTCCCGGAGGGACAGCGCAAAAGTGTGGAGCAACTGCTTGATTTGCCGCTTACTCCTACTTCCGCACAGAGTTCAATCGGCACGACGGGAGCGGGGTCAGGAAATGGAAGCGGAGCCGCAGGGGGAGGAACGGGAAACGCGGCAGGTGTGGTCTCCTCCTCTTCGGCTACAACGGCACCGGGCAACGGTTATGTGCTTTTGCGGCAGGTGGCTCAACCCGTAATTACGACGGGGCCCAATGAAATCACGCGGCAGAACAGTCAACGCTACATTGCGATTACCTCAATCGCACAGGGCAGATCGCAAAGCGAAGTTCTCGCCGACCTGCAAAAACTCATGGCGCAACAGAAACTTCCGGCGGGCTACTACTGGGATTTCGGGGTTCAGCAAAAGCAACGCGCTCAGGAATACGGCGGTTTAGGGCTTTCGGTGTTGCTGGCAATCGCCCTGATTTATATGTTGCTGGCGTCGCAATTCGAGTCGTTTCTTTATCCGCTGACCATCTTGGCGACGGTTCCGCTTTCGATTATCGGTGTTGTGCTGGGGCTGTTTTTGACAGGACGTGCTTTCGGATTGACGGCATTTATCGGCTTACTGCTTCTTGTTGGTATCGTCGTTAAAAACGGAATCTTGCTGATCGAGTATACCAATCAACTGCGCGAACGCGGCATGGGGCGCACTGAAGCCGTCTTGACCGCAAGTCCGACCCGTCTGCGCCCTATTCTGATGACGACAAGTGCGGCAATTCTCGGTATGATCCCGCTGGCACTCGCCTACGGGCGTGGAACCGAAACTCAGGCTCCCCTTGCCACTGCCGTGATTGGAGGACTGACAACTTCAACTCTGTTGACGCTTTTTGTTGTCCCCTGTGTCTACACTTTGCTGGATGACTTCGGGCGATGGGTGCAAAAGGACAAACGTGATCTGTCCCGCCCGACACTGGTAGAGGCAACACCTGCCGCGATTGAAGCGGAAAAAGCCGGGAAGGAAGAAAAGGTCACGGCGTCATGATAACTAACTCTCTCCCTTCACAGGCGGAGGCTCTGGAAAGTTTGTTGCCCCGCCTGATGCGCCAATTGTTCACGATTGACCCGGAACACCCGACCGCCGAAATGCCGCTGGCTCAGTTGCGCCTCTGTTATCTACTGATGGAAAGATCACGTTCGTTGACGAGCATTGCGGAGGAACTCGGAATATCCGTGAGTGCCGC
Source organism: Chthonomonadaceae bacterium (assembly GCA_014377395.1). GTDB lineage: Bacteria > Armatimonadota > Chthonomonadetes > Chthonomonadales > Chthonomonadaceae > JACMPS01. The sequence goes on along the minus strand of JACMPS010000282.1, from coordinate 3,266 downwards.
CACTCAGATTGCGGATCGGTTGGAGCGAACTCAAATAGTGGAACGACTACCCTCCTCCGATGACCGCCGCATGAAACAACTGCAACTGACCTCTCAGGGGCAGAAAATCATGGAATCCCGAAGGCAAACCCGCGTGGAATACGCCCGAAAAGCCCTTGAACATTTACCGGAATCAAGGCGTGAGATGGTCTTGGAGGCACTGAACGAACTGCTTTCCGCCGCATCACTCGCAAATTCCTGTTCTCCTGTTGAGGGCAAACTGACGGCACGACTTGAGAAATAATTTAATTTAGCGAACGAAATAAGAACGAAACAAAAAGAGAAAAATGGATGAGACGTATCTTGAAAACGCCCTTTGTTATGGCTCTGAGTTGTCGAGAATTCCCGTATCGAACTCAGAGAACACCCGGCTACAATCGAAATAGGAGGGACGGGCTGTTGTTCGCGTTAGTGCTGATATTGCCTGCAATTTCGGGCGCACAAACACAAACGCCGCCGATCCCTCCAAAAACGATGGACACGCCCGTACCGCCGAAAATCGAACTACCTCCCCCTCCTGTCACCGGGGAGACGGCTCCGGTTCGACCGCTTACCGCCGACGAAGCCGTGCAAATCGCGTTTCGTCTGCAACCCTCGATTCAAGTGGCGCAGGAGGGGGTCAATGCGGCAAAAGGGCGATCTCAGCAAAGCCGCGCAGGACTTCTACCAACGGTCAGCCTTAATGTGAGTTACAACAATGTCACGTCTCTGCTGGCTCCCGCAAGCGGTTCCGTCACGAATAACGGGACTAATAGTGGCAACACAAACGGTGGAAATAAAGGGAACACAGGCGGCAATAACGGCAACACGGGTGGCACAACTGGTGGCACGAATAGTGGAAACGATACAGGCAATAATGGCACCAACAACGGTATTGGCAATGGAAATCTTGGGTCTGTCGGGGGGTTGGGGGCAGGGTATCAAGCGGGAGTGACGGTGCGCCAACTGATCTACGATTTCAACCGTACCCGTGACCTCGTGCGCCAGAGTGCCGCGCTGGAACGCGCCGCCGGACAAAATCTGTCGCGGGTTCGCAACGATCTTGCCCTTCAAGTGAAGCAATCGTACTACGGACTGGTGCAAAATCAGCGCATTGTCGCCGTCAACGAAGCAAACCTGCAAAACCGACGCAATCAGCGTGACCTTGCGCTTGCCCGTCTTAATTCCGGACTGGGTTTGCCCTCCGATCTTGCAACGGCGGAAACGGCCTATTCAGAGGCGGTGCTGACTCTGACGCTTTCTCAGAATATCGCCGAGATTTCACGGGTGACGCTTGCGACACTCTTAGGGGTTGATCCGCGTACTCCCATTGCGACGGCATCGGGGGGAGAGACAGACATTTCCGCTACGGATGTCAATGCTCTGGTCACGACGGCACTCAGAAATCGCCCTGAGATTTTGCAAGCGGAGGAGAATATCAGTGCAAACCGAAGTGGAGTGGGGGCGGCAAGGAGCGGGAATTCTCCGACGATTTCCGGTGTTCTCGGAGCGACAGGGCGCGGTGATGACTCTCCATTTGCAAATGACAACTTCGGGGTAGGCGTTTCGATTGCGTTCTCTCCGTTCGATGGCGGACTCACTTCGGGGCGTGTGCGAGAGGTACGGGCAAATCTTGCCACGTCTCAGGCAAACCTCAATGCGGCGAAACTGACCGTCATTTCCGATGTGTCACAATCTTATCTCAACCTTAAAAATGCGGAACAGCGAGTCGTTACGGCGGACATCGGCGTTTCTAATGCCTCTGAGGGCGTGAGAATTGCTGAGGGGCGATACCGGGCAGGATTAGGGATTTTCCTTGACATCATCAACGCACAAACCCTCCTGCTCACCGCACAAACCAATCAGGTCAGCGCACAAATCGCCGTTGAACAGGCACGCGCCTCTCTCAAGCACGCCCTCGGTCTTAACGCTAACCCAAATCTGAACTTTAGCACAAGCCCGAACATAACTCCTCGAATACGCCGATAAGATTCACGCCGCCGACAGGGTTTTCGGTCTCGTATGTCGAATAGGCAGTGAGAAATATAAACATCTGCAAAAGATTTAAGCGAGAGAGAGAAAATCACGATGGCAATTACGACTTATGAGCAGTTTATGGAGACAGGCGTCGTCTCCGTTTTTGTGGGCGACTTTAAGGATGGAGATGCACTTGACGACTACTTGAACGATCAATTTTTGGAGGATTTTGGCTTTGAGATTGATCCGGTAGACCCGGATGAGGGGCCCGAAGCCGATGTCGAACTTGACCGCCTGGAGATTCGCAGTCTTGTCGCGCAATACACTGATGGCGATCAGTTTTGTGAGGCGGCAGGGGAAGCGGCAGACGCGCTCCACATTGAGGAGCGCAACACCGCGATCATTTTCTACCACTTCCGATACAAGCCCGAAATGGCACTTGCGCGAGACGAGTCGCCTGTTCGCTTTCTCGGTGTCTTCCCTTTTGTCGAAACGATCCCCGAAGAGGACGAGGAAGACGAGATTAAGCGTTAGCCAAGAACTCACCCGGCGTAGAGAGAATACGGGAGGGAGAAAAATGCAAAAGCCCCCACTCCCAACCCCTCCCCCAAAATCCGGGAGAGGGGAGCCAATATTGTTATCCTTCACATTGACTAAGTTCAACTTGACACTTTCCTTTAATCTATGTTAATTCGCTTACTTTATGAATAAAATTTCTCTTGTATCTCTCTGTGCCTCTGTGGTTTCTAGCATAGCGGGTGGTTCGTAATAGGGAGCAAGAACGATGAGCAACGCACTTAAAATTGGAATTGTAGGGAAAAGAGGACTTTCATTTTTGTCAGGGCTACGGTCTCTGGCGGGGGTGGAAGTCCTTGCGTTCTGTGAGCAAAACCCGCAAACGCTCCAGACAGAGGCAGACAAGCACGGAATTCCGCAACGTTTCGCTGAGTACACGGCGATGCTCGACAAAGTGGACGCCGTAGTGGTGGCGACTCCCATGCCCCTGCACGTTCCACAAAGTGTCCTCGCTTTGGGGGCGGGCAAGCACGTACTTTCAGAGGTGACGGCGGCGGTTTCGATAGACGAGTGTTGGCAACTGCTTGACGCCGTAAAGTCTTCCGGGAAAACCTACTTTTTCGCGGAGAATTACTGTTTTCTCGAACCGAACGTGCTGATTGGCGAACTCGTGAAAAAGGGGCTTTTCGGCGATCTCTACTTCGGAGAGGGCGAGTATCTGCACGAGGTTCGCGCCCTGCACCACGACGCTTTAG